>JANQNI010000053.1 GCA_028289805.1 Thermoplasmatota archaeon
GCTTGCCGACCTGGACCTCTGGGACGCGCTCCGGGACCACCCCCTCCCCGGCGTCGTCGTGCGCGGAGCCCGCCCCTGGCTGGCGGCGGGCGTCGATGAATGGGGCCTGTCCGCCCTGGCCGCCAAGGTCGGCGTCACGAACAAGGCCCTCGACCAGTACCGCCGCCGCGACAGCATCCCCGAGGACCTCGCCCGCGCCCTCGAGGCCATCCTTGGCCCCCTTCCCGCGGACGTGCGGTTGGCCGTGGTGCGCGACACCGTCGAGGTTCCTCGCGTCCTGCCCCGCGGCGACGCCCTGGCCCGCCTCGTCGGCTGGTACGTGGCCGAAGGCTGTGCCCGCACCGGCGCCGTCCACCAGGTCGACGTCGCCGCGTCGGAGGAGGAGGCCCAACAGGACCTCGTGGTCGCCGCCCACGACGCCCTCGGGCTCACGGTCCGACCCCAGCCCACCCGCGTCACCCTGAGCGGCCGCCTCGTCCACCACCTCTTCACGCGCATCCTCGGCCTCGCCCCCGATGCCCACCGCAAGGCCCTCCCCGCCTGGGCCGCCGCAGCTCCAGCACCCTTCCGCCGCGCCCTCCTGGCCGCATGCTTCTCCGGCGACGGCAGCGTCGAGGCGGGGCGGCTCCACGTCGCGTACCACACCGTCAGCCGCGACCTGCTGCGGGACCTCCAGACCCAGCTCGCGTCCTTCGGCATCGCCAGCCGCATCCGGTACCAGGAGCGTGAGGGCGGGGGGGCGGTGGCGCAGCACGCCGAGCGCACCGGCACGACGGCGCCCGTGCGCGGCGGCTGGAGCCTGCACGTGCGCAGCGAGGACGCCGTCCGGTTCGCCGAGGTGATCGGCTTCACCCTGCGCCGCAAACAGGAGGCCCTGGAGGCCGCCGTCGGAAAGGTCCGCTCCAGCCGCCTGCACCGCTTCGGCGACCTCGCCCTCGACGAGGTGGTGGAGGTCGAGCACGTTCCCTGCACCGACGCGTGGCTCTACGACCTGGAGGTCGAGGACCACCACAACTTCCTCGCCGAGGACCTCGTCCTGGTCTCCAACTGCGACGGCGACGAGGACGCGGCCATGCTCCTCATGGACGGCCTGCTGAACTTCAGCCGCGGCTACATCCCCGACAAGCGCGGCGGCCTCATGGACCTCCCCCTCGTGCTGACCACGCGCCTCGACCCCAACGAGATCGACAAGGAGGCGCACAACGTCGACTGCCACAGCCGCTACCCCCTGGCGTTCTTCGAGGCGACGACGCGCCACGCCCACCCCAAGGAGGTGGGGGACATCATGGACCTCGTCGAGGGCCGCGTCGGCACCCCCGCACAATACGAGGGCTTCGGCTACACCCACGACACCGCCGACATCGCAGAAGGTCCCGACCTCTCCGCCTACAAGGTCCTGGAGACCATGATGGACAAGATGACGGCGCAGATGGAGCTGGGCCGCAAGACCCGCGCCGTCGACGAGGCCGACGTGGGCGCCAAGGTCATCGGCACCCACTTCCTGCCCGACCTGATGGGCAACCTCAAGGCGTTTTCCAAGCAGAAGGTCCGCTGCCCCCAGTGCAACGCCAAGTTCCGCCGCATGCCGCTGAAGGGCTGCTGCCTCCAGTGCGGCAACCCCAAGCTGACGCTCACGGTGCACGAGGGGTCCGTGCGCAAGTACCTCAACATCTCCAAGGAGATCGCCGTGCGCTACAACATCGACCCCTACACGCACCAGCGCATCCTGCTGCTGGAGCAGGCCGTCGAGTCGTTGTTCAACAATGACAAGGTGAAGAAGGCGAAGTTGAGCGATTTCTTCTAGGGTTGCGGAGCGCGGGGGTTCCCAAGGGGGCAGCGCCCCCTTGGAATGGCAAGGTGAAGAAGGCGAAGTTGAGCGACTTCTTCTGAGCGCACGACGGCGTGACGCAGGTCTTGCTGGTCCGGGGGCGGTGTTCACCGCGGTCGGGCGGCACGCGCACATCCGTGGCGCGCATCAAGGCCGCGCTCCTCCGAGGGGGCGCGGGAAGCGAAGGGGGGAGGGGAGAAGGACTGCCGGGGCGGCTTCAGGTGCCGCGGGGTTCCTTGGCCTTGACGCGGAGGTTCTGCGTGCGGCACTTGCGGCAGCGCTCCGCCTTGGGGGCGTTGGTGGCACCGCAGTGCATGCAGATCTTCTTGTTGAGGCGCCGCGCGACGGCTTCAGCGAAGGGCATGGGGCAGTCTCCTTGCAGGCCGCCCGACATTGGTCCCGTATATGAGCATGTTGGGGCCGCCGGGCGGGCCGGCTGTTCCTGCGTGCGGCACGCCTGGGCCGTGCGCGACGCCACCCCCCGACGGGTGCGTTCAAAAGGTGGATTTCGATGTGGTGGAGGAGGATGGGCATGCCGGCTCCTGGTCCCGCGCAGCACGACGCGACGTCCCGATTTGCCCGCTCCGGGCCCGCCCGCCCGGAAGCGCTGCCGGCGTCGGTGGACGTGGTCGTGGTGGGCGGTGGACTGGCGGGCTGCCTGGTGGCGGCGCGGTTGGCGGCGCTGCCGGAGCCGCCGCGGCTGCTGGTGCTGGAGGCGGGCGACCGCCTCGGCGGGGGCACGCGCACGTGGTCCTTCCACGGCACCGACGTTCCTGAGGCGTGGCCGTGGCTCGCGCCCCTGGTCTCCAAGAGTTGGGACGGCCACGAGGTCCGCTTCCCCGGCGGCGTGCGCCGCATGGAGGGCGCGTACCACGGCATCCGCAGCGACGACCTGGACGCCCGCCTGCGGCGTCGCCTCGGCGACCGCGTGCGCACGGGCGTCGCCGTGGCCCAGGTCCTCGCCGATCGGGTGGTCCTGGCCGACGGCCGGGTCGTGGAGGCGGCGTGCGTCCTCGACGCGCGGGGCACCGGGGACGCCGCGGGCGGCGTGCCGGCGGGGTACCAGAAGTTCGTCGGTTGGGACGTGGAGCTGGAGGCGCCGCACGGCCTCGACGCGCCGG
>JANQNI010000164.1 GCA_028289805.1 Thermoplasmatota archaeon
CCCCGCCCTGCACCACGATATGGCCCTTGACTCCACGGCGCAAAACCTGTGGATCGCGGACTTCGACGGCATCACGCGCTCCGAGGTCTACCACGCCACCACCGGCCGCCCCACCGCTGGCGTGGCGACGGACCAGTTTGGCCGCCCCATCGACCCCACCAACCCGCCCGGCTCGCAGCCCCCCGAGGACAGCGTCAGCGTCGTAGACGACTGGAGCCCCACCCTCCGCTTCGTCGTCGGCCTACTGATCATCGCCATCCCCGCCGGCATCGCCTACCGCCTTGCCGGCCCGGCCCCCATGGTCGTCGGCGGTGCTGCCACCCTCGGCATGGCCGCCGCCGTCGTACTCGTCAGTTTCCCCTTGTGGATTCCAATCACCATCGCAGCCGGCGGTCTGGGCACATGGGCCGCCCAAATGGCCCGGCGCGTCGGAGGGGTCCGCTGATGGCCCACAACCCCGTGCCCGCCATCACGTACATCCTGCTATGGACTACCTACCTTGCGTTGGTCCTCTCCGACGAGTCGACCCTTCCGTCGGTGCCGGCGTGCGACGACCTGTCCGACATCATCACCGGCTGCGGAAACACCATCTCAAGCATTCTCGGAATCGTCTTGTTGGGGACCATCCCCGGCGCCCCCCTCCCCGTCAACGCCGTCTTCGCCGTCGCGGGCGTCATCAGCCGCATCAGCATCATCTGGTCGATTCTGACCTTGGTGCGGGGGAACTGACGATGCTCCGCGCCGCCGCATGGATCACCCTGGCCGTGGTCCTGGCCCCCGTCGTCGCCGCCCAACCCGGCCACCACGTCCTCCAGTACCACCAATTCATCCTCAACGACCGAAACGAAGATGGCATCCTCCCCGAATATGCCTTCAGCTTAGAGGCGCCCCATTCCTGGACGCACGCATACGGAGAGTCCGTCCTGGAATTGCATCTTCACTACATCGTCGAGGGGGGCATTTTCGACCAATCCACCACCCACCAACTCCAGTGGAACGGCGAACCCCTGGCGGCGTGTTCCTGGCGCATCGACGCCACCCAGGCCCCCGGTGAGCGCAACGACCGCAGCCGCATCCTGGCGTGCCCGTTGCCAGGGTTCGCCGTTCCTGGCCCATACACGGTGGCGATAGAGGCGGTCGCAACCGATGGGCAGCCCATCCTCAACGCCTCGATTTCAATGCAAATCCGCCAAACAGAGACGATAGAAATGGACTTAGACGTGAACATCACGCCCGAAATCATGGCCAACCTTGCATGGTTCATTTGGGCCGGCTACTTCCTGTTGACGCGGTTCGTCAAGAGCCCGATGCTCGCCATTCTCTCAAGCGTCGTTGGGTTCGGAATCCTCGCCCTCCCCGTCAATGAAACCCAATTCCTGACGCTCATCACGGCCCAAGGAATCGTCTTGTTCTACGATACTGCCCGATTGATTACACGCATGGATGGATGACATGGAACCCGAAAAGAAACCCCGCAGCCCTACACCCGAGCCGAAGCGGGGGCCGTTCTGGCGCCCCAAGGCGACCGCCGCCGTACTCAACCGCGACGGCACCGCCACCACGTACCCCGCCCACGGAGACGCCATCGAGGACCGCGACGGCGGACGCCGAGTTCTCGAAGCCGGCGCGCGCTTCTGGCTTGACCGGCCCATTCCGGCCGGCTGGCTGACCGTCTACGTCTCCAACGACCCCGAACCCATTACCCACCGCGATCCCGCCGGATACGACGCGCGCACCGTGGGAATGCTGGCGGGCAACTACGCTTTGCACCTCGTCGGTGGCGGCCTGAAGAAGAACCACGCCTTCCGCCTGTCTGCGCCCATCCTCATTGGCGCCCTGGTCTTCGTGTTCGTTCTCGGCGCGGCATACTACGTGTACCGGAGGCGCTACGCATGAGCGAGTTGTTGGAAAGTCTCGTCTCGGCCAAGGACTCCACGGTGGAAGCCCTTGGCACCATCTGGGGAGAGCGCGGGTTTCGCCGCCGCACCCGAGGCAATCCCCGCCGTACCTTGGCCCTCGTCGCCCTGGACGTGATGGCCCACCAACTCGATCTTCCCGAGTGCGACGAGCTGGCCCGCACCATGAGCGACGCTTGGGCCGGCGAAGACGGATGGGATACCATCCAACTGATCAAGGCGCTTGGCGCCACCAAGGGCGCCTCCGCCCTCGTGCGTGAGGCCGTGCGCCGGGGCGAACGAGAATGACGCCCCCTTGCACCCGTGCCTCGACCGGCTACTGTGTTTGCCGGGCCCCCCTGCCACCCCGTCGAGCTTCGAGGGGAGGCAAGGCGTTGCCGCGTGGGTGCGACTCCGGGATGGGACCGGAGTCGCCCCGAATCGTGGGTCCAACCACTAGTGAGCTTCCCCATGCCGCATGACGGCATAGGACCCCACGATGCCCACGCGGGGGCCCGGCAAACACCCCCAAGGACTGCCCTGGGTGGCGGGTCGAGGTCTGGACCCCCTGCCAAGGGTGCGTTGCCGGGGACGCGCTACGTCGTCCCCGACCGGAGCCCCGTCGGAGCGGGCCTCTTGCCCGAGACGTGGGGCGACGACGCCGCATTGGTGGATGCCCTGTGCCTTGCGTATGAGAAGGTCATGGACGACCGCGCGAAGAACTTCTTCGCGTGGCGACGGACGTTGACGGCACTGGTTCAGAAGCTGCGGGCGAAGCTCCGGTCTGCGGGCCTGTGCGCCGCGCCGTTTGATGAAGACGCGTTTTGGAGTCGAATCGACCTTCCGGTTCCGGCCTCGGACCCGACGCAGCACATCCGCCTCATCCATGCTCTGCTCCGGGACTACCAAGACTGTGTGGCGGCGCAGATTCAGTACCGCCACCGCCACAATGCGAACGTCCACCTGGAAATCACCGGCCCGCCAGGGATGGCCAAGAGCAGTTGCGCAATTTCCATCATCAATTGGATTCGCCGCATTACTCCATCGGAGTTGATGCGCCATTTGTCCATTGATGTGACGGAATTGCCCTCCAAGATTATGCGTATGCAGCCGGGAGAGTCGGTGATTCAGGACGAGTACGTCCAGACCTCCGGCGAGGGGTCGCGCACCGCCAAGAGCCTGTTCGAGAACCTGGAGGATACACTAAGAGGGAGCCAAGTGAACCTGATTGTTCTTTCTCCAAGAAGACAGGAACACTCGACCATGCAGGCGATTTTTGACTTGATTATGTGGAACCCGGAGCGTCGGTTCTCCCTGTTCTTGGTGTGGATACGGGGGACCCCCATGGGCGTCGTCGCCATCCCCTGGGCCCCCGACCCTTTGTGGGAGGCATATGGGCCCTGGAAGGCGGCCAACGTCGAACGGACTTTGCAGGGGCAATTTCGTGACACCACATACCTTGCCAAGCTGGCCATGCAGGCGTTCCAGGACCCCCGGCTCGTGGAATACATACTGCACTTGTCCAACAAACCGAAGAAATCCGACTTCAAGACCGCCCTGGAGTTCTTCTTGCCGCAAATGATTTCCGGCTCCCAAAGCGACCGCATGGTCAACTTCATCCACGATGCTTGCTATAATTTCGAGGCCATCTCTGATAAGTTCCTTGACTGGTTCGGCGTGGAGCCCTGCGAAGGGTTCCAGGCCGTCGCGCGTCGCTGCTACAAAGAATGAGGACCCATGAAACTGACCCACCTTGAATGGCGTGGCGCCGTCTTGCGCCGCCAACCGCCCATACGCTTGCGCGTCTGCCAAAGCCCGCCCGCCCCCGCCGAGGTCGGTTGTGCGTTCGGGCCCTACGGATGCAAAGGCCACGAAGCCACCTGTGTCTGTGGGCTGCGCGCATGCGCCTTCCATGCTCGGTGGCATCGGGACGCCCTGCCGGTGCCCCCCGATGCGTGGCGCCGAACCCTGCAATCCGTGTGGGCCAACGCCAAGCGCCTTGCCCCGGACGGAGACTTCGCGGGGGCCCTGTGGGAGCCGCGCAGCCCCGAGCGCCCGCGCCCCTGCATGAAGATCGGGACGCACGTCGTTTCCACCTTGCCGCCGTGGCGCTTGGACTACTGCCGTACCCCCAGCGCCGGCTACGTGGACGCCGAGTGCGGGCACGAAGCCCGGACGTGCGACGGCCCCCCTGCATCATGTCTTGGCTGCGGCTTCTCGTACTGCCGGCACCACCACGGGCCCCATGTGCGCCACGTCACCCTTCCGGGCTACGTGGCCGCCGGCATCATCCGCGCGTACCGCTCCAGCCTGGACGAACTGGCCCAACCCGGCGCCCTGCGCCGAGGCATCAAGGTCCCTGCCCCTCGGTTTCGGGTGCTGTAGGGTGCCGGTCGTTTTGCGCGAGGGCATCAACGACGCCATCCGTGAGGCCCGCCGCCGCACCATTGACACCTGGCGCCCCTTCACCTCGCTCAAACGCTTCATAGCCCGGTATCGCCCGGAGGACTGGCGCGAAATCCAGTCCTGTCGCATGAACTACCGCGTCTATGAGGCCCAGGAGCGCCCCGGCTTCTACAAAATCGCCCCCTACGTCTGCAAGCGCATCCCGTGGTGCATATCGTGTGTCCAATACGAACGATGGCGGCGGGCGACGGCGACGCTGGAGAAGTTCTATCTCTGCACCCCCGGAGGGCGCGAGCCCCGGTTCATTCACATTGTCCAGACTGCCCCCACCGGCTTCGAGGGGGCGTGGGGCGACGTGGCGTGTCGGGACGTGCCGGGTTTCGCTCGCGTCGTTTGGCGTGCCCTGCAAGACCTCTACGGGAGGGGAATCGGCGCCGTCATGTCGTACCACGATTTCGGGGAACGCGGTCTTGCTCAGGTTCACCCGCACATGGACTTGACACTCAACGGTTGGATGCTCATGGGCGACGGCCCCGAGATGACCCCGCGCTTCGAGTTGAAGGGGGGCGGCGTGGCACGGTGGCACGACGCCGTGACCCGTCGCGCACAATCGCTTCGCTTGGGTGCTACGGCTGGCAATGTCTCGGTGACTCGCCCCATCACGGGCGCCGAGGCATACTATCGCATCCTCAAGTACCAAATGCGCGAGATTTTCGACGTGCGCAAGCTCCTGTATCGTCCCGACGAGGGCGCTGTTTACTGGTGCAGCTACCGCGACAACCGGCGCGAGCGGTTCGCCGTGGCTGATTTCTTGCGGCTCTTTGACGCCTACTCGTGGCGCCTGGGCCTCTACGAAGCCGGCGGGCGCGAGCGGTTGCATCGCAGCTTCGGGCACCTGTCCAAGCGCGGCTTCCGACGCAGCGCGCAAGCCTTCGGTGGCCAAGTTCCGCCCCACGGCTCCCGTTGCCCGTGCGCCGGGTGTGGCGATTGGAACCGCGTCGTCTTGGACGATGTGGACGCCTATCAAGGGCCGGGCTTGCGCGTCAAGGGATAGGAGGAAGGGGAAGGAGCCACGGATTTAGACGGGGGCCGTCGGCACGGTCCGCGTGTGTGTGCCGGAGTTCTGTTTCTCCATGATGCGGCTTAGAAGGGCTGCGAGTTGGGCTTCCTCGCTGCCTGTTTCGACGGCTTGCCGGTAGCCCTCGGCGTCCACGCCCGCATCCCGTCGCACTTGCTCCCGGACGTCATCCAGGGTCAAGTGAATGTAGGTGCTGGGCATTTTGGAGCCGGGGCTCCAGCCGAAGAACTTCCGCATTTGTTCTTCGCCCCAGCCGGCGCGGGCGGCGCGCGTGGCGCGCGTGTGGCGAAAGTCGTGGGGGGAGAGGGTCTTGGTGCCGCTCTGGCGTTCGTGGAGGCCGCTTTCTTCTCCCAGCCGCTTGATGATGCGGTGGACGGTCAGGTACGAGACGTACCGCTTCCCGGAGCGGTCCCGGAAGGCGGGAAACAGGGGGGCCTTCGGGTCGGTTCCGTTCGGGTGTAGGCCGAGCCATGTTCGTAGGGCGCCTACGGATTCGCTGATGTAGAGGGATCGGGGGCCGGTCTTGAGGTCCGGTTGGTCGCGTCGCATGGTGACGACGGCGCCGTCGTGGTCTTCAAAGCGCACGTCGCCCACGTTCAGGCCCAATGCCTCGCGGACCCGGACGCCGGAGTCCCAGAGGAACCAGAGGATGGCCTGGGTCATGGTGGAGCGTGGCAGGGTGCTTAGTTCTCCGTCCATGCGCCTTGCAGCCCCGAGCAGGCCCTCGAAGTCCTGGGAGGTCAGGATTAGGGCGTTGGCCTTGGTCCTGGGCTCGCGCACGGTCAACGCTGCGTGCAGGTCTGCGGGTAGCTTCTCCAGGCCGCGCGCCTCGCGCAGGGCGGCCTTGATGTAGATGGTGTAGGCCGCTGCGCTGCGTTGTGAGACGGAGTTTAGCAGGTCCGATACGAAGTCGGTTGCCTTGCGGGCGTCCAGGGAGGCAAGGGGGCGGCCTTTGAGCCATCGGTCGAGGTGGAGCAGGGCTTGGGCGACGTTGAGGCACGTGGGTGCCTTGTTGCCCTTGTTCCGGCGCCGCTGGATGTGCAGGGCCACCGCGTCCCGGTTGACGGGGGACAGGCGGCCGACCAAGCGGTCGGTGGCGTTCGTGATGCTCTCGGTTCGGGTCGAATTGCTCTTATAGGGGACCATAGTCGCGGCACCTCAGAGGCGGCCGAGAGTCGCCATCCGCGTCTCTCAGCACCAGAGAGATACACTTGGTCCCGTGGGGTAGCTTGGATATCCTGATGGCTTGCGGAGCCATTGACACGTGTTCGAATCGCGTCGGGACCGCTCACTTCGCTCGCATTCCCGAGCGGAGCTTGCAAAGACCTTCGGCCTTTGCAGGCCCGCGTCGGGACCGCCTTCCCTCTTCCCTTGACCCCCGCGGGGGCCCGGACCTTCTGCCTACCCGAGCAGCCGCGCCGCTTCCTCGTCGCTCAGGCCCTCCAGTTCCTCCAGCAGGGCCGCCTCGATGACGCCGGCCAGTTGGCGCACGGTGCGGACCTCGAGGAGGCGGGGCAGGGTCACCTCGACCTCGAAGCGGTCGCGGATTTGGGCGACCATGCGGGTGGCGACGAGGCTGTGGCCGCCCAGGTCGAAGAAGTCGTCCGTGGCGCCGACGCGGTCGAAGCCGAGCAGTTCCTGCCACAGTTCGGTGAGCGCCTCCTCCAGGGGGCCGTCGGGGGCCTCGTGGGGGCGCGCGTCGTCGGCCTCGGGGGCGGCCTCGGTCTCGCTGGCGTCCACGCCGCCGCCGATGCCGGCCTCCTGGGCGGGGAGCCAGTACCGGCCGCGCTCCCAGGGGTACGTGGGCAACCGGACGCGGCGCGGGTGGCCGTCTTTGCTGCCGGGGCCGGCGTGGAACCGGAGCCAGTCCAGGTCGACGCCGTGCTGCCAGAGCCGGCCGGCGGCTTCCAGGAACGCCTCGGCGTCGGGGCGGGGTTCCTTGGGGTGGGGGAGGCTGACCGCGGCGGGGGCGGCGT
>JANQNI010000172.1 GCA_028289805.1 Thermoplasmatota archaeon
TGTTTATATCCCGACGGGGGGCAGGCCCATCCAGCGCGCCACGCCGCCCCGCAGGCCGTCGGCGCCCACCACGAGGCGGGCGCGCTCCGTGCTGCGCTCGCCGTCCTCCAGCAGGTCGAGGGTGACGCCGTCGGCGTCGCGGCGCATCCCCGTCGCCTTCGTGCCCGTACGCAGGTCCACGCCGGCGCGCACGGCGTGCTCGGCCATCCGCTGGTCGAAGCCGGCCCGGTCCATCGCCTGCGCCTGCACCGCCTCCGTCTCGAAGCGCACCGTCGTGCCGTCGGGGGCGTAGACGAGGCCGCCGTGCAGGTCGTTCTCGTGCAGGTCGCCGATGGGGAAGGGGGTGTGGTCGAAGACGCGGGGCGTGACGAGGCCCGCGCACTGGACGGGGCGGCCCACCTGGGGGTGCTCCTCCACCATCAGCACGTCGTGACCCCGCGCAGCCAGCAACCGCGCGGTGTTGCTGCCGGCCGGTCCGGCGCCCACCACGATGACGTCCCGCACGGGGCCGGCGACGGGGACCGCCTTCATGAGCCCAGCGGCCGGCGGGCGCGCGGGGCCTGCCCCCGATGGAATGCCCCTTTAACAGGCGCCGTCATCGAAGCCCCGATTCCCTTGCTGGACGACCAGACCGTCACCTACACCCTGGCCGCCGTCGCCGTCCTGCTCGTGGGCATGATGGTGTACAACCAGCGCATGGCCGCCAAGGAGCGCGAGGCGGGGCCCACGGAGGACGTGCCGTCCACGCACGAGTACCTGGTCAAGTTCGCCCGCCACGAGGGCAGCGTCGTCGGCGAGACGGTGGCCGTCCACGAGGACCGGCTCATCCTGAAGCAGGCGGGCGTGTTCAAGTCCGTCGCCCTGTCCCAGGCGAAGGTGGTCGGCGACGAGGTGGTCCTCTCCGGCGACATCGACTGGGAGGCGGCCATCAGTGCCGGCACGGGTTGGCACGCGGCGCACACGCGGGGCCACGACCCCGAGGTCACCGAGCAGCTCACACGCAGCGAGGACGTGCGCAAGCCCGCCCTGGAGGCGCTGAAGGAGCGCGAGGGCGACGACGGGGACGGCGAGGAAGAATGAGCCACAAGCTCGTCGTCGTCGCCCGCAGCGACCTGAAGCTCTCCAAGGGCAAGCTCGCCGCCCAGGTGGGCCACGCCGCCGTCGACTGCGCCCTGAAGGCGCAGAAGTACGACAAGCGCGGCTTCGACGCCTGGTATCGGGCGGGCCAGAAGAAGACGGTGCTGAAGGTGGGCTCGGAGAAGGAGTTCTACCCCCTCAAGGCCGCCGCCGAGCGGGCGGGGCTGTCGACGGCGCTCATCAAGGACGCGGGGCACACGGAGATTCCCGCGGGCACGGTGACGGTGCTGGGCATCGGGCCGGGCGACGAGACGACGGTGGACAAGGTCACCGGGCACCTGTCGTTGATGTAGCGCCCGACGCCCCATCCGCCACGATTTCGGCAGGAGCCTCGTTTTCCTGCACGAACGGGCGACCATCCGTCTGCGGTGCACGGAACGGCCCCATCGGCCCAATCCACCCCGCGGATGCGCGCTCCTGCGGAATCCACACCGCCCCTGCACCACCCCCAGACTGTGCTCGGTTGTGCATTCCACCAAGATGCACATTCATCCACTCTGGATGATGGAGAACCGCCGCCAGGGAGCTAAGTATCCTCTGCGATGTCCGCAGCCGATGCGAACGGCAATCCCCCTCGCACTCCTCTTCGTCCTGGTGCCCCTCGGCGGCATCAGCACCGCCACGGCCGCGCCCGACGCGGGCGATCCCGAACCGACGAGCGTCGGACAGGCGCTGGTCGGCTTCCACCCCGGCTTCCTCCCGGTCCAGGCGGGCGACCTCCTGGGCGGCCTGCCGGTGCTCGACGTCGTCCCGCAGGGCCACGTCGCCGTCGTGGCGGCCGACGACCTGCGCGACGTGCGCGCCGCGGTGGCGGGCGTCCCCGGCGTGGCCTACGTGGAGGACGACGTCGTCCTGCGCGCCCTCGTCATCCCAGACGA
>JANQNI010000216.1 GCA_028289805.1 Thermoplasmatota archaeon
TCGACGCCGTGGGGGACCTTCACCTCGACGTCGAAGCGCTGGGAGTCGCCCAGGTCGCTCAGCACGTCCACCTGGACGAGCGCGGTCTCGTAGGCCACGCCCCAGCCGTCCGGGACGGCGGGGCCGACCAGGTCGAGGACCAGTTCCTGCGTCGCGCCGGGGGCGACGGCGACGGTCTCGAAGGTGGAGGCGGCCGTCAGGCCGTCGGGCAGTTGGACCAGGACGGTGGCGGCCTGGTCGGACTCCGTGAGGAGGTTGGTGAAGCTCGTGGTGAGGGCGAGGCCGGAGGTGGACACGCTCGTGGAGAGCAGGTCGGCGGGGGCGCTGAGGTTCCAGCGGCCGCCGGGGGGCCAGTGCTCGGCCATCCAGGCGACCTCGATGCCCTCGTAGTACCAGCCGCCGGGCATGGCGTCGGCGAAGGTGCCGTCGACGGTGCTGACGAAGACGATGTCCTTGATCTCGTCGCCGACGGTGGCGCCGAGGGCAGCGTGGCTGATGTAGAGGTCCAGCGCCCAATCGTCGTCGTCGACCAGGAAGGGTCCTTCCAGGAGGTCCAGGTTGTGCTCGAAGGTGAGGCCGTCGGTGGTCTTCAGCTCGAAGGCGAGGACGCTCTCGTCGGGGAGGGTCATGCTGAGGTCGAGGCCCAGGGGGCCGGCGCCGACGTCGCCGCCGCGGGCCATGAGCCGGATGCCGAAGGCCGGCTCCATGGTGCCGGGGATGAAGGTGTCCCGGTAGTACATGGAGCGCAGGTCCCAGGCGCCCTCGTCGAAGACGTTCTGGGGGGCGACGTTGCGAAACGCCTCGTACTCGTCGTCCTTCCAGACGAAGACCTCGAACTCGCGGGCCTCGGGGACGGGGTCCATCTCGGGGTAGGAGACTCCGTTGAGGGTCTCCATCGGGTGGGCCATCGCCAGGGGTGTGGCGGCGAGGAGCAGGAACAGGGCGAGGGGTGCGGCACGACCGCCCGTCTTTGTCATCGTTCGAACACGATGCGTGAGAGCACTTAGCCTTTGTCGAGTTTCGAACGCCCGCCCCGGCTCCGTCACGGCCCGGCGTCCGGCCCATGCCCGTCCCCCGCCCGCCGGCCCGGTTCGCGGTCGGACTCCGGTTCGACCTCCAGCCACCCCGCCTCCCGCGCGGGCGTGGGCGGGTGGTCGGGGCCGCCGCGCGCGGCGGGCCGGAAGGAGGCCACGTCGCGCGGTTCCGTCCCCGCCTTCGCCCCGCGCTGCGCATCCAGCGCCTTCTGCACGGCGGCGTCCCGCTTGCGCTTCTCCTGCGCCGCCCGGCGGAACCGCGACACGGAGTAGCCCAGCAGCACCGAGAGCGCCGACGCGCCCCACAGGACCTGCAACGGGCTGAAGCCGAGGCGTGCCGCCAGGGCGTCGAGGTCGACGCCGCCGAGGGCGATGAGGGTGAAGACGGTCTCGGGGTCCATGTAGGTCATGACGGCCAGCGCCATGCCGCCCCAGAAGAGGGCCAGCACGGCGACGGAGCCGGCGAGGCTGCCGCCGACCTCCTCGGGGTCCCGGAGCATGGCGCGGCTGGAGCGGACGCTGAGGATGGCGCCGACGAGCAGCAGGACGGCGCCGGTGGCGATGGCGTTGGCCTGCACGAAGTCCCAGGCGGGGCTGGCGTAGGCCTCCTGGAGTTGGGCGGCCTGGGTGGCGACGGTGCTGTCGGGGCGGCGGGCCTCGTACGTGAACCACAGGAAGCCGGCGTGGTAGAGGGCGAGGCCCACGGTGCTCATCAGGACGAAGCGGAACACGGGCATCTTGGCCAGGCCCGCGGGGATGCTGACGAGGACGCGCGTGAGGGGGAAGAGGCGCAGGAACAGGACCAGGCTCTGGCCCAGGGGGTTGCGGAAGGCGCGCTCCAGCCGCTCGCGTCGCTTGCGGGGCATCATGAAGAAGCGCGGGAACCGCTCGACGAGGCGTCGGCCGCCGCCGCGGGTGATGGCGTAGAGGAGGAGGCTGCCCAGGATGGCGGCGGCGGTGCTGAGGGCGACGAGCATCATCAGGCCGCCGGGGTCGGTGGCGTAGGTGGCGACGGCCATGATGAGCACGAGTTCGCCGGGGAAGACGGGCAGCAGCAGGGCACCGTCGAGCACGAGCAGGATGAAGATGGCGATGAGCCCGTACTGCTCGATGAACCCGAGGGCGATGCTCACGACGTCGACGGCCATGCGCTACCATCCTGTGTGCGCGTCCCGCACTTCATGGTGCCGGCGCGAGGTGGCGAGGGAAGGGAGAGGGAGGAAGGGGCCGGATGCGGGGCTCAGAACTCGTCGGCGTCGAAGGGACCGCTGGAGTGGCCGGTGGTGCCGGCGTCGCCCTCCTCGGCGTCGCTCTTCTTGCCCTTGCCGGTGCCCTTGTTGGCGTCGGTCTGGGGGTCGAACTCATCGAACTGCTCGTCGTCGGTGCCGTCGTCCCCTTCTCCGTCGCCGTCCCCGTCGGGGCCGAAGAGGCCGTCGCTGGTGCCGTCGAGCGCCGGGTCGCCGCCCGGACCGGGGGGACCGGGAGGGCCGGTGTTGGGCGCCAGGCTCAGGGGCGGCGGGGGCGGTCCGCTGGGCGGTGGCAAGT
>JANQNI010000221.1 GCA_028289805.1 Thermoplasmatota archaeon
GACGCCGACGCGGCGCCGGCGGCCCCCGCCGCGCACCGCCGTCGCCTCCGCCGTCAGGCCGTAGCGCTCCAGCGTCGGCTTGCCGCCGGGGTTCGTGCGCGTCAGGAAGAAGTCGGCGCGGGCACGCACGGTGGCGTCCTGGGCGTAGTCGTGCTTCTCCAGCAGCCGGTCGCAGAGGCGGGCGCACAGGGTCTCCAGGCCCCGCGCCTCCCGGTCGACGATCTCCTCGTCCAGCACGTCGGCCAACGCCTCCAGGTTGCGGCTCATGTGGGTCCCCTTCTGGGTCCGGGGCAGGTCCACGAACAGGTCGAAGTCGGCCACCACGCCGTGGGGGTCCTGGCCCGGCCGGTGGATGGTGACGGGCTTGCGCACCCCGCGCACGCCGACGCGCGTCAGCTTGTACGGGCGCGGGGCGTCGAAGTTCTGCACGTCAGGCGAGTCGACCTCCAGGGGAGCGTCCACGCGGCGCCGACCCCCGACCGCCATTTCAAGGGCGCGGGACGGGCGGGCCCGCCGAGTCAACCAACGAAGCCTCGGGAAACCCCAAGTACCCCACCGACGGCTCGCTGCCCATGCGGTGGTCCCCCTCGGCCGTGGCCTGCCTGACCTTCCTGACGATGCTCTCCGGGTGCCTCGGTGGTCAAGACGACGTCGACGCCCTGGAGGCCGCCCCCCTCGCGGACCTCAGCGGCATCCTGTACGACACCATCCTGCGCGACGAACTGGACGTCCCGAGCAGCGTCGACGGCGTCGCCCTGCACGTCAGCGTGTGGCGCCCCGAGACGGACGAGCCAGTGCCCGTCATCCTCGTCCAGAGCCCCTACTGGAGCTTCCTCGGCGACAGCAAGACCAGCGACCGCCCCACCTGGTACATCGACTACTTCGTCCCCCGCGGCTACGCCGTCGCCCTGGGCGAGATGCGCGGCACCCGCGACTCCGGCGGCTGCTGGGACTTCGGCGGCCCCCTGGACCAGCAGGACGGCCACGACGTGGTCGAGGGCCTCGCCGCCATGCCGTGGAGCAACGGCAACGTCGGCATGCTCGGCCAGAGCCACGTCGGCATGAGCCAGGTGGCCGCCGCCGTCACCGCCCCGCCCAGCCTCAAGGCCATCGTCCCCATCGCCGCCGTCACCGACTGGTACCGCTACCTCCACTTCGACGGCGCCCCCTACGTCCTCAACCGGGCCACGCCGCCGGCCTACTTCGCCGTCCACGCCAGCCCCAGCAACCCCCCGACGGGCGGCGACGCCGCCACGCCGGACTGGGTGCTGACCCAGGCCCAGACCGCCTGCCCCGACAACGTCGTCCACCTGAGCCAGTCGGCCGAACTGGACGGCGACAAGGACGAATACTGGCAGGAGCGCGACCTCATCGCCAGGGCCGGCGACACCCGCGCCGCCGTGTTCCTGGTCCACGGCTTCCTCGACGAGAACGTCAAGACCGACCACTTCCTCGACTACTGGCAGGCGCTGCCGGACGACGTGCCCAAGAAGGCGTGGTACGGGCAGTGGTACCACGAGCACCCCCGGTACCTCGAGTGGCGCCAGGACGTCCACCGCTGGTACGACCACTTCCTCAAGGGCATTGAAAACGGCGTCCTGGACGAACCCCGCATCACCGTCCAGGACAACCTGATGCACAACCGCACCGAG
>JANQNI010000188.1 GCA_028289805.1 Thermoplasmatota archaeon
CCGCTGCTCGTGGACGCCTCCTTGGGGGGCGCGGGGGCCTCGGCCTGCGGGGCCGCGGCGGCCACGTCGGCGGCGGTCGCCTTGCCGGCCTTGACGGCGCGCTCGGCGGCGGCCTGGCGGTCGGCGTCGAGGGTGTCCTGGACGGGCACGAGCCACTTCATTCCGGCGAGGCCGCGGCTCTTGGCCTCCTTGATGAGGGCGTCGACGTTGCTGCGCCAGTCGCCCACGATGCCCAGGTCCGCGTACTGGAAGATCTGCGCGTTGGGGTCGTTGTTGATGGCCAGCACCGTGCCGGCCTCCTTCATGCCCTCGATGTGCTGGATGGCGCCACTGACGCCGACAGCGACGTAGAACTTGGGCCGCACGGAGAGGCCGGTCTGACCGATCTGCTGGCCGCGGGGCACCCAACCCTTGTCGCACACGGGGCGCGTGGCGGCGAGCTTGCCGCCCAGGGCGTCCGCGAGCTCCTGGCACTTCTCGATGCCCTCGGGGCCACCGACGCCGAGGCCGACGCCCACCAGGACGTCCGCCTTCGTGATGTCGACCTTGCCCTCGTCCACGTAGTAGTCGAGCACCTGCGCGGCGTACGTGTTGCCGTCGAGGAAGGAGACGTCGATCTCCTCCACCTCGCCCACGCGGCCGGCGTCGGCCTCCAGGGGCACGAAGATGCCGGGGCGCGCCGTGGCCATCTGGGGCCGGTGGCGGTCGCAGCGGATCGTGGCCAGCATCTTGCCGCCGAAGGCGGGGCGCCGGGCCAGCAGCTCGCCGTTGTGGGCGTCCACGTCCAGCTCCGTGCAGTCCGCCGTCATGCCGGCGTCAATTTTGACGGCGACGCGGCTGCTGACGTCGCGGCCGGTGTGGGTGGCGCCGATGAGGACGACCTCCGGCTTGCGCTCCTTGACCAGGCGCACCAGCACGTCGGTGCTGGGGCGGGCCAGGGGCGTCTTGAGGATGGGGTTGGCGGCGACGATGACCTTGTCGGCACCGTGGGCGATGAGGGACTGCGGCATGTCGCCGGGCGACTCGCACAGCAGCACCGCCGTGACCTCGGTGCCGAGCTTCTCGGCCATGGGGCGGGCGGCGCCCAGCAGCTCCAGCGTCACGTCCTGGACGGAGTCCTGGCGCTGCTCCACGATGACCCAGACCCCCTTGTAGGCGTCCAGGTCCGCGTCCGCGGCCGGGTGTAGCTCGATGGCGTCGTAGCGGCTCTTCCTGCCGAAGGCCATGCTAGGCACCTCCCACGACGACCTTGCGCTCGAACAACTCGTCCACGGCGTCCTTGGCGCCGCCGAGGGTCTTGCAGTCCCGCTCGTCGCCGCTGCTGATGTCCACCTTGCCCACGATGGTCGGGGAGCCCTTCAGGCCCACCCACGTCGGCTCCTGGATGTCCGTCAGGTCTCCGAGGTTCCAGACGACCAGTTCGGTGTCGATGCCGCGCAGCTTGCCGTTGAGCGAGGCGAGGCGAGGCGTGTTGATGCCCAGCTCGCACGTGACGCAGGCGGGCAGGGGGAGCTTCAGCACCTCGTGGCCGCCACCGATGGAGCGCAGCGCCTTGCACTCCCCGGTCTTGGGGTCGTACTCGAGGCTGTGGATGTACGTCGCCTGGTCCGTGTCCAGGTGGCCGGCCACGCCGGGACCCACCTGGCCCGTGGACGCGTCCGTGGTCTCCTCTCCGAAGAGGATCAGGTCCACGTCGCCGAACTCGCGGCTGATGCGCTTGATGCCCGCCGCCAGCGTCAGGCTGGTGGGGTACGTGTCGGCGCCCGCGAAGGCACGGTCCGTGATCAGCACGCCGCGGTCGGCGCCGCGCGCCACGGTCTCCCGCAGCATCACGTCGAAGAACGGCGGCCCCATCGTGACGACGGTCACCTGGGCGCCCACCCGGTCCTTGAGGTGGAGGGCGAGCTCGAAGGCGTTCTCGTCCGGGGGGTTGATGATGTTCTTGACCTTGCTCCGGTCGAGGGTCTTCTTGACCGGGTCGATGGTCAGGTCCGTGGCGTCGGGGGTCATCTTCATGCACACGGCGACGTGGATGGGACGACCGAGCTTGGAATCGTTGACAGTCGGCATGAGAATCACCCGTAGCGGTAGTTCACCCCGAAGTTCCCGCGCGGGTTGTACCACGTCACGGAACCGGGCGTGCAGACGATGTCGCACGTGCCGCACTCGACGCAGTCCTCGTAGGTGAACTTCATGCGCCCGTCGATCTTCTCGAAGCACTGCGCGGGGCAGGCGTTCATGCAGTTCTCGTGGGGGCAGGTGACGCAGATGTCCTCGTCGATGGTGATGTGGGCGTGCTCCTCGGCGTCGGTGATGAACTTGGTCGATCCGAGCCGGGCCTTGACGTTCACGAGTGAGTCTTGCATCAGAGGTTCGCCCCCGCAGTGAGTGCGTCGGTCATGAGTTCGCGCTTGCTGACACCGGACGCCTTCATGGCGTCGGTGAGGTGGGCGCGCATCTTCTTCTTGGGTCCGTCGGCGGTGAGGATGCCGCGGAACATGTTGGACAGGAAGTCCGGGTACTTGCTGAACATGCGAGGGTTCCAGAGCGCCTTGCTGACGTTCTTGAAGCGCTCGAAGTCGCCCATGACGCCGGTCTTGTGCAGGAGCTTCTCGTAGTGGCTCAGGGTGACGGCGCTGAAGTCGTTCTTCCCGACGGCGTGGACGACGGCGTCGGCGGCGCAAACACCGCTGCGCACGGCGTAGTTCATCCCCTGGATGACGATGCCGTTGCTGAAGCAGAATCCGGCGGCGTCGCCCACCACGAGGGCGCCGTCGGCGCTCAGTTCGCTGAAGGCCTGGTAGCCGCCCTCGGGCACGAGGTGGGCGCCGTACTCGACCAGTTCAGCGCCGTGGGTGAGCTTCTGGACGTAGGGGTGGAGGCGGAACTGCTCCATGATGTCGTGGGTGCTCAGGGTGTTGCCCTTCTCCTGGGGCAACGTGGCGAGGTTGACCACGACGCCGAGGCTGAGGGTGTCCTCGTTGGTGTAGATGAAACCGCCGGCCATGACGCCGTCGTCGCGGCCCAGGACGTACTCGCCGGCCATGCCGCCGTCCTCGCCGATGTGGAAGCGGTCCTCCATGACGGCCTTGTCCAGCTTCAGCACCTCCTTGACGCCGAGGGCGTAGTGGTGCTCGTCGAGCTTCTTCTGGCCGTGGCGCAGGTCGCCGGAGAGGGTGAGGCGGCTGTTGGCGCCGTCGGCGACGATGACCACGTCGGCCGTGGTGACCTCGCCGCCGGCGACGACGCCGCGCACGACGCCGTTCTCCTTGTAGAGGTCCTCGACGTGGACGCCGGTGACGACGGTGACGCCGGCCTCCTGGCACTTCTTGAGCAGGTAGGCGTCGGTCTTGGCGCGCAGGACCGCGTAGCCGACCGTGTCCTCCTTCATGCTCTCGTCGTGGTAGTCGACGACGAAGGCACTCTCGGCGCCCAGGAAGCCGACCTTCTTGTTGGAGACGGGCCGCTCGACGGGCATCTCCTCCTTCCAGTCGGGAATCAGTTCGGCCCAGTCGTCTCCCCAGAGGATGCCCCCGGAGAGGTTCTTGGCGCCGCCCTCGTCGGCGCGCTCGACGAGCAGCACGTCCACGCCCTTCTGGCGAAGGCGCAGGGCCGCCGCGCAACCGGCCATGCCGGCGCCGACGACGATGCACGGGAATCGGGACTTCGTCACCACGGTGCCTCGGTCGGCGCGAGAAGGGGGGGTGTTATAGGGGTGACGGGAAGGAAGTAGGGTTCAGTCGGCTCAGTCGTACGGGCTGCCGACTGCATCGTGCTCTTCTAGCGGGTAGGCGGATCTGGCGGCTTCTCCTGGGGTGAGGGGGGTTCCGCAGTTCTCGCAGGGCGGCGCGGCTCCAGCCCGCAACCGGTCCAAGAGGCCGTCCGTGTGGACGTACGTCTCGGAGGTCTGAACTTCGCACGCTGGGCACGTCAAGGTGGTTGTCACAACATCAGGATGATGCATACCAAGAGACTTGGGGGGAGGAGGAGATAAAGGGGTCGGCCCGTAGGCCTACTCTTCCTCGTGGCTGTGCGCCACGGCCTTGGCCTCGTCGCCGGGGTAGGTCTCGATGAGGCGGATGGTCTTGTCGAAGCCGGCGGCGCCGCGCAGGTCCGTCAGGACGCGGAACTTGTGCATGGCCCACTGCTGGTCGAACTTGGCCTGGTCGGGGATGGTCAGGTCGATGCTGTCGTCCTGGACGTCGACCTCGTAGCCGCCGACGGGGAACAGGTTCTCGAGGACGGCGTGGACCTTCTCGGTGGCGTCGGTGATGACGGCCTGGGGGACGATGTCGTAGCGCAGGGTCTTGCCGGCCAGGTCGTGGTTCATGTCGAGGCGGACGCGGCCGCCGGCGACGCGGGTGATGACGCCGCGCTCGCCCTGGAAGTTCAGCTCCAGGCCGACCTGGGGCTGAATTTTTTGCTTGCGGAACTGCGCCATGGGCACGTCCTTGACCTTGGCGGGGTCGCGCTCGCCGTAGGCGTCGCCGGGAGCGATGGTGACGGTCTGGGGCTCCTTGGCGTCGCCGTGCTCCAGGAGGAAGTTCTCCAGGCCGGGGATGACCTGCTTACGGCCCAGGACGATGGTCAGGGGCTTGTACTGCTTGCGGTCGTTGTGGATGCCCTGCTCGTTGGCCACCGCCTCGATGCTGGTGTCGAGGGGCTTCTTCTCCTCGTCGATGTAGAGGGTGTAGTCGAAGCGCAGGACGTCTCCTTCCTGGAGGCTCATGGCTGCGCCGAGTCGGTGGGCGCCAAAAGCGTTGGCCTACTCCCGGTCGCAGCCGGTCGGGCTCTGGTGGAAGGTGTCCCAGATGCACTGGCCGCCCTCGACCTCCCAGATGCTGGTGCGCTCCGACTGGATGCGGTAGCGCACGAAGTTGTCGCGCTGGACGAGGAAGCACTGGTCCGCGGGGACGTCCTGGAGGGTGTGCTCGATGCCGAAGAGCTTGGTCTTGACGGTGATGGTGTTGCCAGACTGCGCCACGCCGAACAGGCCCCCGCCGGGGGTGCTGCCGCCGCAGTCCTTGTCGATGACGGTCGCCTCCACGGCGAAGTCGGAGGCGTACAGGATGCCCCCCGTGGCGGCGAGGGCGCCGACGAGGCCGCCGACGCTGATGAGGGCCCACGCGATGAGGCCGAGGGCGCGTTCGTCCGAGCGCAGGCTCCGGGTCACGGGTCGGCGAGGCTGGGGTGGGGGCTTGAAGGTTGTCGCTGCCGGCTACGACGACTTCTCCGCGGCGTAGTAGAACTCGCCGGCCTCCCGCTGCTCCCGGTCGAGGCGGCTGCCGGGCTTGTTGATGCGGGGGCGGTGGGTCTCGTTGTCGCGGCGGAAGGTGACGTCGACGCCGTCGAGGAACTTGTTCATGCCGTCCCGGAGGTCGTAGGGGCCGGTGGCGAGGCCGTGCGTGCCGGGCTCGCCGCCGAAGACCATCATGGAGTCGGCCACGAGGTCGAGGAAGTAGACGTCGTGGTCGACGATGAACGCCGAGCGCCCCTTCTTCTCCATGACGCGGCGCACGGTCTTGGCGCACTGGATGCGCTGGTTGGAGTCCAGGTAGGCGCTGGGTTCGTCGAGGAGGTAGAAGTCGGCGTCCCGGTGCAGGCACAACGCCACGGCCGTCCTCTGCAACTCGCCGCCGGAGAGGCGCTTGACCTGCTTCTCGAAGAGGGTCTCCAACTGGAGGGGGCGGGTGATCTCGGCCTTCTCGAAGCCGCTTTGCAGCAGTTCGGGGGCCTCGACCATCAGCATCTCCTTGACGCTGCCGTCGTACTCGGCCTTGATGTACTGGGGCTTGTAGGAGACGCGGGCTTCGGTGTCGACCTCGCCCTCGTCGGGCTTCAGGACGCCGGCGAGCATCTTGGTGAAGGTGGTCTTGCCGGTGCCGTTGGCGCCCACGACGCCGACGACCTCGCCGACGTGGATGGTGCCGGGGCCGCTCTCGATGGTGAAGTCGCCGAGCTTCTTCTTCAGGGGCGGGAACCGCAGCAGTTCGTCCAGTTCGGCGTGGTGCTTGGGCGGCTTGGTCTCGAACTTGATGGCCTCGTCCCGGACGCGGATGTTCTCGTCGGGGAGGTAGCCGTCGAGGTAGGTGTTGACGCCGTTGCGAACGGCCTTGGCGGGGGTGATGACGCCGTAGGCGCCCTCGTCGCCGTAGGCGAGGTGGAGCTGGTCCGAGAGGAAGTCCAGGACGGCCAGGTCGTGCTCGATGACCAGCACGCGCTTCTTCTCGGCGAGCTTCTGGATGACCTTGCTGACGCGCAGCCGCTCGTGGATGTCGAGGTAGCTGCTGGGTTCGTCGAAGAAGTAGACGTCGGCGTCCTTCAGGAGCGTGGCGCTGATGGCGATGCGTTGCAGCTCACCGCCGCTGACCTGGTCGAGCTTGCGCCCCAGGACGTGGTCGATGTTCATCTGTGGGACGACCTCGTCCCAGCGGCCGTCCTTGTCCACGGCCTTCAGGAGTTGCTTGACCTCGCCGTTGAACGCCTTGGGGATCTGGTCGACGTACTGGGGCTTGCGCGCCGTCGTGACGCCGTGGTCGACGACGCCCTTGAGGTAGTCGCCCAGCTCCGTGCCCCGGAACCGCTCCAGCACGGGGTCCCAGGACGCCTCGGTCTCCCAGTCGCCCAGGTTGGGGATCTCCTCGCCGCTGAGGATCTTCATCGCCGTGGACTTGCCGATGCCGTTGGGGCCCAGGATGCCCACGGGGGCACCCTGCTTGGGCACGGGGAGGCGGAACAGGCGGAAGCCGTTCTTGCCGTACTGGTGCACCAGTTCGCCCTCCAGCGCCTCCGGCAACCCGATGATCTTGATGGCGTCGAAGGGGCACTTGTTGACGCAGATGCCGCAGCCGATGCAGAGGTCCTCGCTGATGATGGGCTTGCCGTGGCTGCCCATGTAGATGGTCTCCGTCACGCCGCTGCGCACGGGCGGACAGAAGTTGATGCACTCGCTGTTGCACTTGCGGGGTTGGCATCGGTCCTCCAGGAGGACGGCGACGCGGAGGCTCACGGTGGCGGCGACGCGGAGGCGCTACAAAAGGGGGGTGGAAGCCCCTTACCCGGACCCCGACCGCGCAACGAGCGTGGTGCGGTCCGGAGCTTGCACGTCCGGGCAGGTGAGGCCAAGGAGGTCGCAGGCTTGCGCGTATGCGTCGCAGACCGCCCGGACGATGCCCTCGCCGCCGCACAGGCTTGCGGGGGCGACGTCCGCGTCGGAGACAGCGCTGGAGGTCGGGACGGCGAGCAGGGCGAGGAGGGTCAGGATGACGTGGGCACGCATGGAATCCACCATTGCGTGGGAGCGGCTCCAGGACGTGTAAGCCTTTGCGTCCCCTCTGTATGGGGCGAGGGTGAACCTCGCGTGGGTAGGACGGCGCATGGTTTTTTCGTCGTCCCCCACCTCCTGGAGGTCATGCGTGTCCCTGCCGTCATCGCCGTGGTTCTCCTGGCCCTCCTGCCTGCTGCCGTCGCCCTGGAGGTCGCCACGCGTGGTGCCCTGTTGCAGGGCTCCGAGGAGTACGGCCCTGGCGCGTGGGACCTGGGCTACAGCGGCTGCGGCGTCACCATCGCCGTCTTCGACGAGGGCATCGACGACGAGCACCCGTGGCTGGCGGGCAAGGTGGTGGCCGGCGTCGACACCACGTTCACGGAGCCCTTCTGGACCCAGGCCAACGGGGGCAACCCCCAACCCGTGGTCGGCACGCACGGGACGCCCGTGGCCGGCATGGCCGCCAGCCACTACGGGATGCCGTACTTCCAGGAGGCGGACCGGCCCGACTGGCCCGAGGAGGCGCGCCTGGGCAGTGCCCCGTGCGCGTGGCTCGTGGACGTGCAGTTCAACGACATCCGGGGCGCCAGCGCCGGGGAGATGGTGGCTGCCTTCGAGTGGGCCATCGAGAACGTGGAGAACGACTGGGGGGACCAGGACCCCAGCAACGACGGCATCGAGATCATCACCATGAGCTGGAGCCCCGAGGACGAGACCGACGGGACCACCACGGTGTGCCAGGCCGCCAACCGGGCCGCCGAGGCGGGCATCATCGTGCTCGGCTCGGCCGGCAACAGCGGCGCGACCGAGCAGAACACCCTCGGGTGCCCCACGGGCGCCGACGGGGCCCTCAGCGTCGCCAACACGCTCAACCAGCGCACCATCACGCGCGACGACGACGTGATCACGCCCAGCAGCAGCTTCGGGCCCCGCACGGACGACGGCGACGGCGACCCCTACGAGGAGCTGAAGCCCGACGTGGCGGCCCCCGGCACCGACGTCATCAGCACCAACGCCGCCCTCGGTGACGGAAGCGAGTTTGAGCAGGCGTGCCTGCAACCGGACGAGACGCCCGGCAACGTGGGGACGCCTGCCCACTGCAGCACCTACTTCGGCGGCACCAGCGCCGCGACGCCGTTCGTGGCCGGCACCGTGGCCGTCATGCTGCAGGCCAACCCGGACCTGGGTCTGGCCGACGTGCGGGAGATCCTGCACCAGAGCGCCGAGCCCTTCCCGGGTCAGGAGCCGAGCTTCCCCCACCTGCACGCCACGTACCACGTCCAGATGGCCTACGGGATGCTCGACGCGCGCAAGGCGGTGGCGATGGCCCTGACCTGGCCCGGCATGGCCCTGGGCGCGGACACGGACGGAGACAGCGTGCGCGACTACCGGGACGCCGATCCCCGCAACGCGACCGTCCGCGGCGTCGTGGAGTCCACCCTGGAGGCCGTCGGGGGCCTCGCGGACTCGGACGGCGACGGCGTCGTGGACCAGGACGATGGTGCGCCCCTGGATCCGGAATCCACCGCCCCCACGACGGTCGGGCCGGACGGAGAGGACACACCCGCGGGCTTCGTGGCGCTCGTGGCCCTGGCCGCCGCCGTGCTCGTGCGCAGGCGAATGTGAAGGGGAAGGAGGGTGAGCGTGGGTTCGTGGGTGCCGCGTGTACGTGAGGCGCCCTGGGCTGAACCTACTCAACGCACGAGCGCCCGAGGGCCGCCTTGCAGGCGGTGTCGACGGCGCGGCCGACGGCGGTGCAGTAGCCGTACCAGGGCTCGACGGTGATGCAGTTCCAGGAGACCGCCACGTCGGAGGCGTCGGTGGAGCGGTCCCAGCAGCCGTGGCCGGTGGCGGTGGTGCAG
>JANQNI010000335.1 GCA_028289805.1 Thermoplasmatota archaeon
CCGGCGGTGGTGGGCTTCAGCTTCGGCGCCGGAGTGGCCGTCCGCGTGGTCGGCGCGCGCGACGTGCCCGCCGTGGTGCTGGTGGCACCCCCCGCCCACGTGCGCGACACCGGACTGGACCTGCTGGAGGACGCGGCGGCGGTGCGCTGCTGCGCCCACGTCGTCATCGGCACCGCCGACGAACGCGTCGACCCCCGCGACGCCGACCGCGTCCGGGCGGCGCTGCCCGACGCCCGCATCACCGTGTTGCAGGGGGCGGACCACTTCCTGACGCCGGCGCACCACGACCGCGGCGTGGCGGCGACCCTCGCCGCCCTGCAAGGGCTTTTGTGAGCCCACCCGCTGGCGTGGGAGGGATGCAGGTCTTGGCGGATTCCGGACCCGCCGACGGCCCAGGCGGCCGCGCGGAACGGATGCGGGAACTGGTGGCGCTCTTCGAGAGCCACGGCGCCCTCGCCGACCCCGCCCTCCTCGCGGAGTTGGCAGACGCGGCCGACGGCGCCGTGCGCGTCCAGGCCGTGCTGGCCGAACTGGAGGAGGTGCCGTTCCACTTCGACCCCCCGCTCTGGCGCGTCCTGGAGGAGAAGCACCGGGAGGCCGCCTCGGCGCCGGAGCCCCCCCAACCCGCCCCCGAGGCGGTGCGGCAGGCGGAGGAGGCGCGCAAGGAGGCGCAGCGGCAGGCGTTCGCCGCCATCTACGACGGCCAGCAGCCGCGCCGCGACGTGGACGAGGACGACGACGCCGTGGACGACCACGAGGGACTCGACCTGGAGGACGGTGCGGTCGCTGAGAAGGACGCCGCCCGCGACGCCGCGACCTTCGACGTGACGCCCCGCAGCGACTGGCAGCCGCTGGCCAAGCAATACGAGAGCGGCCTCGTCGTCCAGAACGACATGACGGGCAACTCCACGTGCGAGGGCACCACGGGCGACTTCGTCACGTACTTCCAGGACCGCTACGAGAAGCTCGCCAAGATCCTGCGCCAGCGCCGCGAACTGCGCAACAACATCCCCGTCGAGCGCATCCGCCCCGGACAGGCGGAGGTGCAGCTCATCGGCATGGTCGTCGAGCGCTCCACCACCAAGAACGGCCACAAGCTCATCGAGATCGAGGACGCCACCGGCGCCGTGCGGTGCCTCGTGCGCAACGACGAGAAGCAACTCATGGCGATGGCGGACACCCTCATCACCGACGAGGTCATCGGCGTCGTGGGCCAGGCCAGCAACAAGGGCGACCTGATCTTCCTCGAATCCATCATGCGCCCCGACGTGCCGCGGCCCGACCCCTCCAGCCGCCGCCACGCCGAGGTCCCCGTCGCCGCCGCCTTCCTCTCCGACATCCACGTCGGCAGCGACACGTTCCTGGACGAGAACTGGAAGGCGATGCTGCGGTGGCTCAACGGCCACGCCGGCAGCAAGCGGGAACGGGACATGGCCGGCCGCATCAAGTACCTCGTCATCCCCGGCGACCTCGTCGACGGCGTCGGCATCTACCCCGGCCAGCAAGACGAGCTGACCATCCCCGACATCTACGACCAGTACAAGGCGTTCGGGCACTGGATGCACAACGTCCCCGACTGGGTCGACATCATCATCCAGCCCGGCAACCACGACGCCAGCCGGCCCGCCGAGCCCCAACCCGCCTTCACCCCGGAAGTGCAGGAGAGCTTCGAGCACCACGACGCCCGCTTCCTCGCCAACCCCGCCACCTTCGACCTGCACGGCGTGCGCACCCTCGGCTACCACGGCAGCAGCCTCATCGACTTCGCCACCAGCGTCACGCACCTGGAGTACGAGAAGCCCATCCCCGCCATGCAGCAGATGCTGGAATCCCGCCACATGGCCCCCCTGTACGGCGAACGGACCCCCGTGGCGCCCGAACACAACGACTACCTCGTCATCGACGACGTCCCCGACGTCTTCGTCACCGGCCACGTCCACGTCCCCGGCCTCGCCACCTACCGCGGCGTCACCATGGTCAACGCAGGCACCTGGCAGAGCCAGACCCTCTACCAGAAAATGCTCAACTTCACCCCCGAACCCGCCAAGATGCCCCTCATCGACCTACAGAGCATGCGGGGGACGCTGGTGGACTTCGCCCAGCGGGCGGAAACGACAACGCCCGTCGCGTGAGCGGAGCGAAGTCGAGGAAGACCGCGCCATCCCACCGAAGGACCCCCAACAGGACCTGAACAGGCTCTGCCCGGGTCGCGCCGGCATGTGGTTCCGGACCCGTCAGGGCGTCGACGGCCCCTCCGTCATCCTCGAGAGACCCTGACGCCACGCCACCAACCAACCCCTCAAGACCCCTCGGCCTCCTCCCCCCGGCGATGCCGAAGGACCCCCAGGGCTGGGCGGCGCTGCGCGACGGCCTCGGCCCCGGCTGGATCGTCGTCGCCGTCGCCTGCGTGGCGGGGTTCTGGCGGGTCCACGAACCGGGTGCTGCGTGGACGGCGATGCTGGCGGGCCGCCCCCTGGGCTTCCTGGTCCTGGGGGCCCTGGCGACGCTGTGGGGCGCCGACTGGACGGTACGCTACGCGCGCGAGGCGGACGCCATCTGGTTGCGCAACGGCATCGCGTTCGCGTGGATGGTCCCCCTGGGGCTCGTCGCGTTCGTGGCGTGGGGGCGTGCGTTCCTGGTACCGGGCGACGCGGTGGCGGCGGCCGCGGGCCACGTGTGGGTGGCGGGGTTCTCGGCGTTGGCGGCGGCGATGCTGTGGGTGCAGGACGGGGGGCG
>JANQNI010000343.1 GCA_028289805.1 Thermoplasmatota archaeon
CCAGGGGGGGGCCGGCGGGGCGGGCGTGGATGCGGGCGGCGAGCCGGGCCACGAGGGGCCCGACGCGCCCCCGGCGCGGCCGGCGGGGCCGGGTGGGCAGGAGGGCGCGCAGGGCCGCTCCCAGGGTGAGGGCGGTGGCGAGGCCCAGGAGGATCCCGAGGGCGGACACGCCGCCGATCTCGGCGAACAGGGGCGCGGGGACCAGCAGCAGCACGGCGAGGCCGGCGGCGCTCGAGACGGCGGCCAGCGCGATGGGCTTGCCGGTGTGGCGCAGCGCCTGCGCGACCGCCTCCCGGTTGCTGCGTCCCCGCGCGGCCTCCTCCTCGGCGCGGTGCAGGAGGTGGACGGCGAAGTCGACGCCGATGCCGCTGACGACGGGGGCTAGAAACAGGGTGAGGAAGCTGATGCGCACGTCGAGCCAACCGAGGGCGCCGAAGGTCCAGACCGTGGCGACGGCGACGCTGCTTGCGGCGACGAGGATGTTGGCGGGGCGGCGCAGGACCCACAGCAGGGCGACGGCGACGGTGGCGGCGGCCACGAGGCCCCACTGGCGCAGGTCGGTGCCGTTGCGCTCGTCGGTGTAGTGGCTGCTGTAGAGCAGGCCGCTGGCCTGCGGCGTGCCCACCACGTCCTCGTCGTGCTCCCACGTCGCCAGCGCCTCGGAGACCGCGCCGGAGAGGCGGCGGGCCTCCAGGTTGTCGGGGGTGGCGAAGAAGCCGAGCCAGAGGGCGCTCTCGCCGTCGGTGGCCAGCACGTCGTCGATGGAGTCGTCCTCGAGGGTGCGGTCCCGGACGGCGTCGTGGGTCTGCTCGTCCGGCATGCGGTAGTCCTCCTCGCGGGCGTTGCCGCCGGTGGCGAGCTTGACCGTCATGTAGTGGCCGGCCTTCATCGCCTCGTAGGCCGAGAGCTGGTGGCTGAAGGCGCCGGGGAACCGGTCCTCCAGGTAGGCCGACAGCGCCTCCTGCTCCTGCACCAGGGCGTCGAAGCCGGCGGGGTCGCGGAAGCTGGGGGCCGCCTCGGCGCGGGGCATGTGGACGGCGACGAAGCGGATGCCGTCCAGCTCTTCCAGCATGGCGCGGTACAGGGGCAGCCCGTCGTGCTCGGGCACCGTGTCCACGAAGTCGACCTCCGGCTCGACGCGCAGCATGCCGACCACGGCGCCGCAGCTCAGCAGGGCCACGAGGGCGAGGGTGGCGAGGGGGTGACGGGCCGGGAACATGGAGGGCGGGTCCTACGCGAGGGTGCTCCAGCCGGCCTCGGCGCCGTCGACGTAGAACGCGGTGGCGTAGAGGTCGAAGGTGACGTCCAGGCCGACGCCGACGCCCAGGAGTCCGGCGCCGCCGGGGTGGTAGCCGTGGCTGTGCGGGTAGACCTCGTACTCGAACGTGGCGCTGTCGGCGGGGACGGGGCCGGTGCCGTCCTCGTAGGTGCCCCCGGGCTCGATGCGGTACGAGGTCGCGCCGTGGAAGCGGGCGTACTGGTCGTACTCGTTGACCTGGTCGGCGTCGTTGGTGCCGCGCACGGTGATGCGCAGGCCGTCCATGCCGGGGTGGTCTGCGGCGTCGAAGTCCACGTCCAGCACGACGGTGCGCCAGTTGGCCGCGAGGGAGTGGATGAAGATCGTCTCGTTGTCGGTGAGGCTGGGGCCGCCCGCGTACTCGATGGGGGTGTCGCAGGAGGGGCTGATGATGGCGTACTCGGCGGCGCACTGGACGATGCCCTGGAAGTGGACCGTCTCGTGGAACGGCTCCTCGGCGAAGCGGGGCAGCACCACGAAGACGCTGGCGGTCTCGCCCTCGCCCTCGGGCTTGGCGGTGACCTCGGCGGCGGTGAAGTCGGTGGCGTCGGCGCGCACGACGTGGAAGCCGAGGGGGACGTTCTCGAAGACGAAGGCGCCGGCGGCGTCCGTGACGCGGGTCCGGTTCAGCGCCAGCAGGGTCACGGTGGCACCCTCGATGGGTTGCGTGTCCTCGTCCTGGACCACGCCGCTGACGGTCATGGTGGGGGTGCCCTCGGGGGCGGGGGGCTGCTCCGTCTCGACGCCCGGCGTGCCCGTGCCGTCTCCGGACCCGGCGCCTCCGGGTGCGTCCTGGTCGACGCTGGAGAGGGGGACCAGTTCGGCGTCGTCGGCGCAGCCGGCGAACGCGACGGCGAGGAGCAGGAGGGGGATGCCCAGCACGCGGAGCACGAGGCCCGCCGAGTTTCGGGACTACTAAACCCCTTCCTTCGCGCAGTGGCGATGTGTCAACCCGTTCGCCCCTCGGGGCGTACTTGTCAACGATGCGGTTCCGCACGTCAACCTTTTCGCCTCGTCGAATCTGCGCGCCGCGTGGCCGGGCCGACCGAGTACGCCTTCAAGATCCGCAGCGCCGACAACCTCCTGTGCCGATTCACGCGGGACAACCCCGGCGTGCGCATCATCCTCAACCTCCTGCGCAGCGGCGCCCAGGCCCCCGTCGAGAAGGCCATCGTCACCCTGCTGGCCGACGCCCGCACCCGGCAACGCTTCCTCACCGGCGAGTTCGCCCGCCGCTACGGCTCCTTCGAGGTCCTCTCCGAGGCCGACGACTACGCCAGCGTCGAGATCACCACCGCCATCCTCTCCTACTACCAGCAGCACGACCCCATCCAGCTCACCATCCAGATGCTCGGCCCCGAGACGGTGTTCAACCCCGTCCTGGTCCAGGAAGGCTACATCCACATCAGTGTCATGAGCCCCAACCCGGACGGCCTGGCCGCCTTCAACCAGTTCACCCAGCACATGCGCCGCGTCGTCCCCGCCGACGACTTCAAGCTCCTGCACGTCGGCGACTACCAACCCGACCTGCGCCTGCGCGCCCGCCCCAAGGTCCTCACCGGCCGCCAGGAGGAGGTCGTCAAGATGGCCATCGCCATGGGCTACTACAGCGACCCCCGCCAGTGCACCCTCGAGGACCTCGCCCACGCCTTCGGCGTCAGCAAGGCCGCCGTCCACAAGCGCCTCCAGATGGCCGAGAACAGCCTCATCCGGAGCCAGTTCGAGTGACCCTGCGCGTCGAGGGCGCCTCCCGCAGCTTCGGCCGCCGACGCGTCCTCCACGGCGTCGACCTGGAGGTGGCCGACGGCGCCCGCGTGGCCCTCCTGGGCCCCAACGGCAGCGGCAAGACCACCCTCCTGCGCCTCGCCGCCGGCGTCCTGCGCCCCACCGCCGGCCGCGTCCTGCACGACGGCCACGACACCCTCACCCCCGAGGGACGCCGCGCCCTGGCCTTCGTGCCCCAGGGCGCCCCCGCCTACCCCGAACTGACCGTCCTGGAGCACGTGCGGTGGTGGACCGCGGTCCACGGCGTCCCCGCCGACGCGCAGGCCGCCGTGGACGACGCCGGCCTGCACCGCCTCGCCCACGGCCCCGCCACCGCCCTCAGCCGCGGCCAGCGCCAGCGCCTCGCCCTCGCCATGGCCCTCGCCGTCCGGCCTCGCACCCTCCTGTTGGACGAACCCACGACCGCCCTCGACGCCGACGGCCAGGACTGGCTCCTGCACCGCCTCCGGCAGACGGACGCCGCCGTCTTGGTCGCCACCCACGAGGTCGGCTTCGCCGACGCCCTCGGCGCCGAGACCCGCCGCATGGACGGAGGGCGGCTCGCTTGAGCTTCCGCGCCCTGCTGTGGAAGGACGTGCGCCGTGAACTGCGCGGCAAGGAGAGCCTCCAGGCCGGCGTCGTGCTCGTGGGCCTCCTGTTCATCCTCTACCTCTTCAGCATCGCCGACCTGGGCACCGAGCCCCGCCTCGCCGCCGTCGCCCTCTGGACCCCCATCCTCTACGGCACCGCCGCCCTGGCCGGACGCGGCATGGCCACCGAGGTACAACGCGGCACCCTCCCCCTGCTCCAGTCCGCCCCCGTCCCGACGGCCTGGCACGGCTGGAGCCGCACCCTCGTCAACCTCGGCCTCACCGCCCTTCTGGCCGCCCTCGCCCT
>JANQNI010000367.1 GCA_028289805.1 Thermoplasmatota archaeon
GCAGGGGCGTCATGGGGGTGTTGAGTTCGTGGGCGACGTGGTTGATGAAGCCGGACTTCATGCGTTCCATGCGCGCCACGTCCCCGTAGTGGGCGTCCAGGGCCTTCATCTCGCGGCCCCACCGGTGCACCACCCAGACGATGGTCACCGTGCCGCCGGCCCACAGGACGAAGGCCGGCAGCGCCACCGGCCCCGCCCGCACGGGGTCGCGCACCAGGTACAGCGTCGCCACGCTCGCCGTCCCGGCGAGGGTCAGGACCCAGCCCGTGGTGGTCAGCAGGACGAGCAGGCCCGGCGCCGCGTTGTTCAGGCTGCGCCGGAACGCCACCGCGCGGGCGACGGCGTAGACGCTCGCGGCGGCGAGGCCCGGCCACAGGACGTAGAGGACGGACAGGCGCAGCGCTTCCCACCCAGAAGCCACGCAATCCACTGGACCCTGGCGCATAAGAAGAAATGGATAAGAACGGGCCAATCAGGTCTGGGTGCGGCCCGGAGGCCCACGCGCGGCGGCGTGGAGACGGACCCGGTGTGCGCGAGCGTCCGTAGCTTCGCTGCATGCCTGCTGCGTGGCCAGCCGGCCCTGTGCCGAACGGGCGCCCGAACGAACGCCGTGCCTTGCTCAGAATCCGTTGCGCATCTTGCGCCGGTCGATCTTGACGCCGGTGGGGGCGACGATCATCATCGTCTTGCCGAGGCCGGCGATGTCGCCGTTGATGTCGGCGACGAGCTTCTTGAGGTCGCTCGTGACGCGGCGCAGGACGATCTCATCCTGGGCGATGGAACTGAAGTCCAGCAGGAGCAGGTTGCCCTGGTAGACGTAGTTGGCCATCTCGCGCAGGTCGTCGTACTTGTTGATCTCCGCGACGCGGACCATCATGCTGGCCGTCTGGTCGAACAGTTCGGAGCCGGCGGTGTACGCCTCGAGGTCGATGTAGTCGGCGCTCGGCGTGGCGGGCTTCGCGGGCTCGGTCGCCTGCGGCTTGGCGAAGAGGCTCTTCAGACCCATAGGTGCATCCCGCTTGCATTGAGCGGCTTTTCCCGCTTAAGAGTATCCTTGGAGGGCCGACGGCCGTTCAGACCCGGACGCAAAGGGTCTGGCCGTCTTGCGTGGCCACGGCGCAGGCCTCGGGCGAGGGCTTGACGGTGACGCAACCGATGCCCGCGTGTTGGTTCTGGCTGCGCTCGACGGATTGGACGCAGGTGTAGCCGGACGTGCTGCTCAGGAAGCACCAGGAGTCCCCCGTATCCGAATCGAGGCACACTGCGGACAAGATGGGGTCGGCGGATGCGACGGGCACGGCGGCGAGGGCGGTCAGAAACAGGGCTGCGGCGGCAAGGAGGGCGCGCATGGGACGGGAAGGCCGGAGGGACGTTGTAAAACCGTGCTCCATTCATCCCCAAAGATCCACAACGACGGGGCCGGTGGCGTCCCGGAAGTCGACGACGAGGCGCCACCGTCCGGGCTCGCCCTCGCCGGGGAGGGTGTGCTGCCCGGGGCCGAACGTTTTCTCGACGACCTCCTCGTTGAGACCGTCGCGCAGCAGCACGCGGACGCTGCCCTGGCCCTCGAAGTCGATGGCGGCGGTGACCTTGCCGTCCGTGCTGGTGGCGTTGCAAAACAGCACCTCGTCCATGGTGACGCCGTTGCCCAGGAACAGGTTGCAGCGTTCGTTGTGGGGCGGACCGGCCTCGCCGGCGAGGCAGCGGGGCTCGTAGGGGTGTTCGACCTCGTCCTCCCCGCACGCGACGGGGGCGGGGGCAGTCTCGGCGCAGCCCGCAAGCAGGGAAGTCAATGTCAGGACGGACAGCAGCAGGGCGCTTCGCATCGAGCGGCGACCCCCGCAGAGGCTATTTGAACCGCCTGGGACACGAACTGGATTCGTTCAGGCGTCCAGGTCCCACAGCTTGTCGCCGAGGAAGTGGACGCTCTGGATCGCCTTGCCCTTCGAGGCGGGCCCCATCTCGGTGCCCGGCATGAGGCACTTCCCGACGGCGAGGGGCTGGCCGTTTTTCTCGTCGCGGATCCACACCCAGTCGCCCACGGCCAGTTCCGGGTCGGCCTCGGTGATGCCCGGCGCCATCACGTCGGCGCCGTTGTGGACGAAGCGCACGGCCCCCATGTCCACGGTCGCCCACCGCGTGGCGGGCCGGTACGCCAGCAGGCCCCGCACGGACAGGAACACGCCCGCGTCGGGGTCGCGCAGGCCGTGGACGAGGCCGCCGACCAGGAACACCTCCCACCCCGGCGCCTCCGCCGTCTCCACGGACGCGTTGTCGGGCCACGAGCCCAGGTCGCCGAACCGGTCGACCAACTCCTCCCGCAGGGCGCGGACCTGCTTGTTCTTCAGGCGCGTGCGGCGGCGCAGGCGGTACTCGGACACGGACCCCGCGAGCAGGCCGCGGCGCAAGAAGGCGTCGCAATCGCCCCCGGCCCCGCAACCGTATTAAAGAGGACCCGAGTCGGCCGCGCCCATGAGCAAGGGAACGCCGTCCATGCGCGGTGGGCACAAGACCCACATCCGCTGCCGCCGCTGCGGCCGCCACGCCTACCACCTCCAGAAGAAGCGCTGCGCGTCCTGCGGCTTCGGCGCCACCGCCAAGCTGCGCTCCTACAACTGGGCCAAGCACCACTGAGCCTCCGCGCTCTCCTCTTCCCTTCGGCTCCCCCGAGCACCTGCGTCCACCGGCCAAGGCCGGGGTCGCACGTTTTTCACGCCACCGCCATGGCCACCCCGCGCAGGAGTACCCGAGCGGCCAAAGGGGCCGGGTTTAGGACCCGGTGGTCAGTCCTTCGCAGGTTCGAATCCTGCCTCCTGCACTCGCTCCGCTCGTTCCGGACGCAGGAACGACGCAGACTCGGCGCCGAAGACCCTCTCGGCCTTCCCCGCCGCGAATCCTGCCTCCTGCACTCCGCGGCCGGTCTCGGCCGAGCACGTGCGGTCAACATGGTGCCTGCCCCCGAGGAAGCGGCCGAAGTTGGGCCCCGGGCCGGGGATGGCTCCCCGCCCCGGACCGTAGGGCCGCAGGGCGAGCTTCGGCGAGCCGAAGCGTCGGGTGGTGGGTGGTTGTCGTGTTGCTGCCTGCGCACGGTGGGTGTCAGGTCGCGACCCTACAATCCATCCAACCGCCCAGAGAGAATAAAGGGGTCGGCCTGTTTCCCCACTATCCAGAAAAACCAATCCGATTTGTTCATTGTTCGTTGGTCCAGAACGGCCGAACTCATCTAGATAGGAAGGAATCGCCGCGAACGCTTTTAGGCATCCCCCAGAATGGAGCGCTGCAAACGGTGTACCCATGTTGTGTCACGGTGTCCGAATCCTGCTGCCCCTCCTGCTGCTGGGGGCGGCGATGCCTGTGCAGGCCGGCCTGGTGGGGCCAGCCGAGCAGGCGTCCAGCGAGTGCCTCGCCCCCTGCGCGGAGTCCGAGGCGTTCACGCTCTCCATCGCCCTGCGTGCGGACCTCCTGCAAGAGGGAGCCACCGCAGCCAGTTGCCTGCAGGAGATCGCGTCGTACGCAGGGGAAGCCCCCGCGTGCCTCGCCAGCGTGCGCAGCACGCGCATGAACCTCTACGAGGCAGGCGAATCAGACTTCCTCCTCACGACAGAGACGACCTATGAGAAGCTGCTTGCCGAAGGCGCCAGCAACATGTGCTTCCGGCTCGTCATCCCGAACGAGATCTTCAACGGCTCTGTCGGAAACCGGATCGAAGCCGTGGCCAATGCAGCGAAGCGCGCTGTAGGCTCCATCGATGCGAATTGCCTCGAAAGCGGAGCAGTCATCTACGTCATGACTTTGATCCTCTCGGAAGAGCAATTCTTCCAACTGTACGCCCACCCGAACTGATCCCCATGAACGTTCCCGCCCGTGGACTCACCCGCATCGTCGCGTTGCTTGCGGCCCTGTCGCTTCTGCCAAGTGGATCTGCCGCAGACGTCTTCTCCGGCAGTGCGGACGAGATGATCCACGAGGGAACGCTCCACGTGGACGGAGACCTGTGGGTCCTGCGGCTTGCGGAAGCGAACACGACGCAGGCACCCAGCATCCAGTTGACCGCCTCCAGCGGCTACGGGTACTACTACGAGATCCAGTCCATCGTGGCGAACTCAGAGACCGTGCTCCCCTCCGAGCGGGCCCCCGTCGGCAGCAAATCCAATCCGCTGGAGGGTTTCTCCGTCACCTCCTTCGGGAGCAGGGAAACCTTCGACATCCGCGTGATTCCGCACGAGGGGGCCACGTTCCGAAGCACCCTGCGCGGTGCAACGGGGCTGTCTGCCCTCCCGAACGTTGGTTTGGACGCCAAGGGAGACTTCTCGGCCGTGGACGAATTCGACGTCCACACCGAGCCCGACGAGGACCACCAGGAACTGTCCACCGTCATCGTCGACCATCCCTCCATCGTGACCGAGGCACGCGGGGGTTCCGGCGATGTCGTGGTTCGCGGCAACTTCGTGCTGGAACTCCTCGGCGCCCACGTCCTGGTGGACTCGGACGACACCGAACCAACCCCGTACCACACGGGCCGGTACGACAAACCACTCCTTCCAACCGGTGCGGGTCTGGGCGAGACGCGCTTCCTCCGCCTCATCCTTGAGAACGCCACGCTGACGCTCCAGCACGCGGGCACCAGCGACCGTGTCCTGCAGTGGGCCTCCACGGAGACCGCCCTGGAGAGTGCCGGCGGCCGGGTTCAGTTCCAGGACCCCACGGGGAGCCTCCTCGACCTCATTGGTGCATCGGAGTCCCGGGAATTCCCCACCGGCTTC
>JANQNI010000014.1 GCA_028289805.1 Thermoplasmatota archaeon
GGGCAGGGTGACTGCATGGCATCCCGCGACGATTCTCGAACGAGCCCCAGGGCGCTTGCCACGTGGCTCGCGGTGTTCGTCCTCCTGGCACTCGGCCTCCGCATCGGTTGGAACGTCGACGCCTCCTTCGACGAGGACACCGGACGCTACCTGTACTCAGGCAACGACCCGTACTACCACGACCGCACCGTCAACCACATCCTCGAGACCGGCGAATCCCTGCAGTTCGACCCCGCCATCAATTTCCCCGCCGGTGGCTACAACCCCAACCCGCCACTGTTCGACTGGACGACGGCCGCCGTGGCCAACCTCGTCGGAGGCAGCGACCCCGCCGGCCTCAGCCTCAACCTGATGACGGCCGTCTGGGGCGCCCTCGCGGTCATCCCCGTCTTCGTCATCGCCCGCACCCTGTGGAGCGACCGCGCCGCCCTCTGGGCAGCCTTCTTCATGGCCGTCAGCGCCCCCCACATCCAACGCGGCGTGTGGGGCTTCGCCGACCACGACGCCACGACGATGTTCTGGATCGTGACCGCCGCCGCCTTCCTGATCAAGGGCCTGAAGGCCCTCGACGATCGCGAGTACGTCAAGGACTGGCGCCACGCCGGTGCCCTGGGCGACGGGCTGCGCGCCAGCTTCGCCCACAACAAGGTCGCCATGCTGTGGAGCGTCCTGGCCGGCCTCGCCCTCTCGGCCACCGCCCTCACCTGGAAGGGCTACCCCTACATGCTGGCCGTCATGGCCGTCGCCTTCGGCATCCAGCTCCTGTGGGACCACGTCAAGAACCGCGACAGCACCGCCCTGTTCGCCTTCTACATGGTGCCGATGCTGCTGGTGACGCTCGTCCCGCTGCCCTACTACCTGGCGTTCCCCACCTTCATGGACACGACCATCTGGGCCGGCATCTACGTCCTGCTCGGCATGCTCGTCGTCGGCGCCATCCTGGTGCCGACCCGCGACCTGCCCAGCATCGTCGTCTTCCCCGCCCTGGCCCTCGCCGTCGCCCTCGGCCTCGTCGTGATGCTGCTGGTCGTCCCCACCGTCGGCCAGACCGTCTTCACCGGCCTAGGCTACTTCCAGCAGACCAAGCTGTTCGGCACCATCGCCGAGGCGCAGCGCAGTGAGCTGGGCCGCGTGGCCGCCAGCTTTGGCTTCTTCACCTTCCTGCTGGCCTTCTGGGGCCTCGGCCGCAGCATCAAGGCGTTCTGGAAGAAGGGCCACCAGGAGCACACCCTCATGGTTGCCTGGGCCGCCGTCGCCCTCTTCATGGCCTTCGCCGCCAGCCGCTTCATCATGAACGCGAGCCCCGTCTTCGCCCTGCTGGCCGGTTCCGTGATGCCCGTCATCACGAGCAAGCTGGGCTGGGAGGACGTGCGCCGGGCCTTCCGCCAGCAGCACGGCCAGAACCCCGTCGCCGCCGGCCTGCGCAGCCTGAACCTGCGCACCTCCCTCGGAGCCCTCGGCATCTTCGTGCTGTTCATCCTGCCCAACGCCTGGATCGGCGTCGACGCCGCCATCCCCTGCGAGGTCGACGACTGCACCGACCCGGAGACCATGCGCCTGGGCGCCTTCGGCATCGACTTCGACATCAAGGAGAACGGCTGGCTGGAGACCCTGCAGGTGCTCGCCGAGCAGGACCAGGACGTCCCCAACATCGAGGACCGTCCCGGCTTCATCGCCTGGTGGGACTACGGGCACTGGGCCACGAACGTCGGCAAGCACCCCACGGTCGCCGACCCCTTCCAGAACCACTACCACATCGCCGGCCGGTTCCTGGCCAGCGAGTCGGAGCAGGAGGGCATCGCCTGGCTGACCATCCTCATCGCCGGCACGGACTACCACGAGGCGCCCGCCGGCCAGTACAGCCCCCACGTCGCCGCCGCCCTCGACGCCGTCGACCCCGCCCTGCGGGACCTGGGCCCCGTCAACGGCCGTGACAACGAGTTCGCGCTGCTCTCCGAGCACGTCGACCTCTCCGGGGAGGGCATCTACACCCTCTTCGAGGGCGTCAGCGACTACACCGGCGCCGCCGGCGACGGCCAGCGCATCGAGTACCTCGCCGTCGACCAGCGCATGTACCCCGTCAGCGCCAACAACCCCGGCATCTTCTACGCCCCGGCGTTCCTGG
>JANQNI010000024.1 GCA_028289805.1 Thermoplasmatota archaeon
CCAGGGCTTTCTTGAATCCCCCGACCATGCTGGTGCGTGCGGCCGTGGGGGGTGCCAGGACGCGCGGTGCGGGGAAGTGCATGGACATGCGAGCGCCGACGCCCTCCTCGCCCTCGGCGTGCAGGCCGCCGTCGTGGGCCTGCATGATGCGCAGGCAGGTGGCGAGGCCGACGCCGTGGCCCTGGGCGTCGCCGGCGTTGTCGAGGCGTTGGAAGGGTTGCAGCATCCGCTCGGCGTCCTCCTGCCGGAAGCCGCGGCCGTTGTCCTCCACGACGACGTCCATGCCGCCGTCCTCGGTCTCCCGGGCGTGGACGCGGACGCGGGGCGGCACGTCGGGCCGGCGGTACTTCACGGCGTTCTGGATGAGGTTCTGGAGCACCTGGCTCAGGGCCTGCCGGTCGCCCCGGACGCTCGGCAGGGGCTCCAGCTCGACGCGGGCGTCGGCCTCGACTAGGTTCGCCTCCACGTCCTCCAGCACGGTGCGGGCGACGTCGTCGAGGGGCACGGCGTTGCGCTTGGGCTTGCGGCCGGCGCGGCTGTACTCCAGGACGGCCTCGATGCGGCCCTGCATGGTGGCGACGGTGCGCTCCATGCGGGCCACGCGCTCCAGTTGCTTCTCCTCCCCGTCCCGCTCGGCGACGCGCTTCATCACTGCGAGGTTCATGGTGAACGTGCTCAGGGGCGACTTGAGGTCGTGGCTGACGACGCTGGCGAAGGCGCCCAGTTCCTCGTTGCTGCGCTTCAACTCGTCGCTGCGCCCCTCCAGGTCGGCCAGCATCAGGTCGAACTCGTGGCTCAACTCGGCCAGCTCGTCGTGCCCCGCGATGCCGACGCGGGCGCTGAGGTCCCCGGTGCCGCGCACCTCGGCCACGCGGTCGGCCAGGGAGTGCAGCCGCCCCGTGACCGTGGCGCGCATCGCCATGAGGCTGGCGCCCAGCAGCAGGGCGCTGATGAGGGCGGCGCCGCCGACGACGAACAGGAACGCCAGCACGCCCTGCTGGTAGATGTCCCGCTCGCCGGTGACCTGCAGGTCCAGCACGGGCGCCTCGCTGGGAACACCGCGCGTGGCGGTCCACGTGCTGAAGCCGGAACGGCGCAACTCCTGGGGCGGGACGCCGTTGGTCGGCGCGGCGCCGACGTCGAGGCTGGTGACGACGGAGAGCCCCTCCAGGTATTCGTCGTCGACGAGGCGCAGGGTGGCGATGACCGTGGTGTTGCCGGGGTCGAGGGTGGTGACGGCGCGGGCGCCGACCAGGTAGACGTCGTCGTCGACCTGCAGGATGGTGCTGTGGGGGCGCAGGGGGTCCGCGTGGGCCGGGTCCTCCTGGGCGAGGGCCGACGACAGGGCGGGCGTGGCGTTCTGGAATGCGGCCTCCAGCCCGCCGCCGATGCGGGCCAGGTCCACGTTCCAGGCGAGCCAGACGCCGTCGGAGCTGCTGGCGGCGACGGCGTCGAGGTCGCCGGCCTGCAACAGCGACGCGATGAGGCCGGCGCTGCGGTTGATGCGCTCGGAGGAGCCGGCGGGGTCGTCGTCGACCAGGAGTCCCGCGAGGTCCGTGAACTGGGTGGCGGTCCACGCAAGGTCGTCCAGGTCGGACTGGACGGCGGCCTCGACGCGGTCCAGGTCGCGCTCGGCGTCCTCCGCCTCCAGGCCGGAGAATGCGTCGTCGAGCACCACGCCGCTGACGACGGCCATCCCACCCAACCCCAGGAGCGAGGTGAGGGTGAGGATGAGCGCCGTGCGTCTGGACAGATTCAATGTGGGCCCCCGCGAAGCAGGGTACTGTGCATCGGCGGGGAGAAAGTCCCTGTCGGCAGGGGTCCCGGGGGCGGGAGGGCGCGGTCCCCAAGGGGGGAAGGGTGCACGTGGGCGCGCGCTGCGGGGTCTGGTGTTGCGCAACCCTTTTGCCTCCCAGGCGGCGTCGAAGGCCGATGCGCGTTTCCACGAGCCTCCTGCTCCTCCTGCTCGTCGGCACCACCCTGGCGGGGTGCCTGGACGACTCCTCCGAGGACCTTGCCGACGTCGAGGCTGGGTCCGACGCCGTGGGCCTCCCCGTGGCCAGCGGCCTCGTGCCGGTGGCGCCGGACCCGGCGACCTTCCTCGGGACCATCGTCAACGACCACGCCACGGGCGCCGTCGGCCACGTGGGCCACCAGGTGCCGCACCTGCACGACGGCAGCCACAACC
>JANQNI010000027.1 GCA_028289805.1 Thermoplasmatota archaeon
CCCCGACGACGCGGGCGTCGTGTTCGCCGCCGTCCCCGTGGCCGAGGCCGACCCGGACCCGCAGTGGTTCACCCAGGACGAGTTGGCCACCGCCGACGGCTTCGCCGCCGACAAGCGCGCGGGCGAGTGGCGCGCGGGGCGCCTGGCCGCCAAGGCCGCCGCCCTCGCCGCCGGCGCCGACGCGACGGCGCGGGACGTCACCGTCGTCAACGAGGAGGGCGGCAAGCCCGTCCTGCAGCTGCACGGCGAGCCGGCCAACTACGAACTGAGCCTGACGCACCGGGACGGCCTCGCCATCGCCGCGCTCGCCCCGGCCGCCCTGGGCGTCGACCTGGAGACCGTCGAGGCGCGCTCCGACGCGTGGCGCGAGGAGGCCTTCAACGCCGACGAGCGCCCCGTGGCCGCCGACGACACCGCCGCCGCGTGCATGTGGGCCGCCAAGGAGGCGGTCTTCAAGCGCATCGGCACCGGCCTGCGTTCGTCCCTGCACGCCTGGACCGTCCGGCCCGACGGCCAGGGCGGCGCCAGCGTCGAGGGCCCCGACGGCGTATTCGGCGTGCGCTTCTGGGACGTGGACGGACGCGTCCTGGCCATGAGCCAGCCCTCGTTCGACCCCGCCACCGCGACGGCGGCGGAGACGGCCAATGCCTAAACCGGGCACGGGACTCGCCGCCGCCGTGGGCTGGAACCGCGTCGTCACCGGACGCATGCACCTCGCGGTCGAGCGGACCGGGTGGCCCACGCGCCTCGGCCTCTCCGTCGGCATGGCGGGCTTCCTCGCGCTGATGGCGCAGGTGAGCTTCCCCTTGCCGTGGACGCCCGTGCCGTTTTCGATGATGCCGTTCGCCCTCCTGGTGGCCGGCGCGTGCCAGAAGCCGGTGTGGAGCGTCCTGTCCGTGGCCCTGTACCTCGCGGCCGGCGCCGTCGGGCTCCCGGTCTACGCCGAGGGCAGCAGCGGCGTCCAGCACCTCGTCGGCAGCACCGCCGGGTACCTCTTCGGCTTCCTCCTGGTGTCCGCCCTCGTCTCCGCCTACGTCCAGCGGCCCCGCGCCCTGCTGCCCCACCGGCTCGTCGTCTTCCTCACCGCCGCCGTGGCCGTCGCCGTCTTCGCCGCCGCCAGCGTCGTCGCCTGGATGGCCCGCACCGGCACCGGGCTGGAGGACGCCTTCGGCGTCGGTCCCAGCACCCTCTGGGTCCTCGCCTTCGTGACCGCCGCCGGCCTGGGCCTCACGTACGTCCTGCTGCGCCGGCAGCGGGGGCAGGCCACCGAGGCCGCCAACCTGTGGCTCGTCATGCTGGGCGCCCTCCTGGTGCTGCACTTCTGCGGCGTCACCGTGCTGTGGGCCCTCACGCCGCTGAGCCTCATCCAGGCCATCGCCGTCGGCAGCGTCGTCTTCCTGCCCTTCGACATCGTCAAGGCCGGCCTGGCCGTCGCCCTCTCCCTCCCCTTCCTTCCAAGCCCCGAACCGGAGTCCGTCCATGCCTGACATCCAGAAACTGCTCGTAGCCAACCGCGGCGAGATCGCCCTGCGCGTCATGCGCACCGCCAAGGAACTGGGGATGGAGACCGTCGCCATCCACTCGCCCCAGGACAGCAAGGCCGCCCACGTGCGCTTCGCCGACGAGGCGTACCTGCTGGGCGACGAGTCGGCCGCCACGAACTACCTGGACATCGACGCCATCGTCGAGACGTGCCAGAAGGCCGGCGCGGACGCCGTCCACCCCGGCTACGGCTTCCTCAGCGAGCGCGCCGACTTCGTCGACGCCCTCAACGCGGCCGGCGTCACGTTCGTCGGCCCGCCCGCCGAGGCCATCCGCGTCCTCGGCGACAAGGTCGCCTCGAAGGAGGCGGCCCGCAAGGCCGGCGTGCCCGTCGTTCCGGGCCTGGACAAGTTCGTCGAGACCCTCGACGAGGCCAAGGAGGTCGCCGAGGTCACCGGCTACCCCCTCATCATCAAGGCCGCCTTCGGCGGCGGCGGCATGGGCATGCTCGTCGTCGAGAAGGAGGGGGACCTCGAATCGGCCCTCCTGTCCACGCAGCGCCAGGCCAAGGCCGCCTTCGGCCGCGGCGAGGTGTTCATCGAGAAGTTCATCGGCCGCCCGCGCCACATCGAGTTCCAGATGCTCGCCGACCAGCACGGCGACGTGGTCCACTACGGCGAGCGCGAATGCAGCATCCAGCGCCGCCACCAGAAGCTCATCGAGGAGGCCGGCAGCGTCGTCGTCTCCAAGGACGACCGCGACCGCGTCGGCGGCAGCGTCTGCCAGCTCCTGCAGGACGTCGGCTACACCAACGCCGGCACCGCCGAGTTCCTCTGGGAGGACGGCCAGTCCAGTCGCGACGCCTCCGGCGACGCTCCCAAACTGCCCGCCCCGGGGGGCGGCCAGTTCTTCTTCAACGAGGTCAACACGCGGTTGCAGGTCGAACACCCCGTGACGGAGCAGGTCTACGGCGTCGACCTGGTGCGCGAGCAACTGCGCGTGGCCGCCGGGGAGCCCCTCGGGTACGACCAGGCCGCCGTCGACGCGCGCCGCCGCGGCTGGAGCATCGAGTGCCGCATCAACGCCGAGGACCCCGCCCACAACTTCATGCCCACGCCGGGCTCCATCAAGCGCCACGAGCCCCCCCAGGGCAACGGCGTGCGCACGGACACGTTCCTCTACAGCGGCTTCACGGTCCCGAGCAGCTACGACTCCATGGTCGCCAAGCTCATCACCCACGGCGCCGACCGCGACGAGGCCATCCGCAAGATGCGCCGGGCCCTGCGCGAGTACGACCTCGGCGACCTCGTCACCAACAAGGAGCTGCACATGCTCCTGATGGACGACGAACCGTTTTGCACCGGCGACATGACCACCAAGTACCTCGACGAGCACCGCGTCCTGGACCGCTACAACGGCGCCATGGAGGAGACGGACGCCGGGACGCGCAGGCTCCTGGCCGCCCTCGCCGCCGCCATGAGCCAGGAGCCCGGCGGCATCGACGCCTTCGTCGCCCGCAACTACGGCTTCAACCGCGGCGGCGCCGACGCCGACGAGCACGGGCGGCGCAAGCTCGGGTCCTGGGGACAACGGGCCCGCAGGGAACAGGCGGGGGTGTGGTCGTGAGCGCAGCGAGCGGCCACGGCCGCGCGGACGCCCGCCGGCGCAGCCAGGTGGCCGAGTCGGGAGTGTGGGCCTGATGCGCTACGCCTTCAAGCTGGGGGGCCGCACCCACTACGTCCAACTGGAGGAGCACGCCGACGGACCCAAGTTCGTCGTCGAGGGCAGCACCTTCGAGCCCACCGTCGAGCGGCTGGGCAAGGGCCACTACAAGGTCACGCTCGACGGCGACGGCTTCGAGTTCCGCGTCGAGGACGGCAACGTCCTGCTGGACCGGCAGGCGCTGGACCTGGAGGTTCGCCGCGCCAAGCCCGAACTGGTTCGGGCGGGCGGCGCCGGACGCCGCGCCGACGGCAAGGTCAAGCCCCCCATGCCGGGCAAGGTCGTCGAACTCCACGTCAAGGAGGGCGACCGCGTCGAGGAGGGCAACGTCCTGCTGGTCCTGGAGGCGATGAAGATGCAGAACGACCTCAAGTCGCCCGCATCCGGCATCGTCAGCCGCGTCCACGTCTCCGCCGGCGCCAACGTGGAGGCGACGACGGTGCTGGTGGAGATCGAACCGGAGATCACGGACGGCGCGTAGCGCCGGGTGTTCTCCGGTTTTGCCCCCACGGCGGCTCGTCCGCCGTGGGCGGCGAGCCGGAACGCTCGGAGTGAGCGAAGCGAACGCATAGGTTTCCGGCTCAGCGAGCCGAAGGCGAGCGGACCCTGCCTTCCGAAGGCTGGAGGTCTTCGGAAGGCCAAGCCGCCGCGAAGCGGAGGCGAGTCGGGGCGTGCTTGCACGCCGCCAGGGGGACCCCGAAGTCGCCGAGTGAGCGCAGCGAACGGAACGACTTCGGGTCTCGCTTCCGTCTCGGCTCTTCCGGGGCGGATGGCGAGCTGGAACGCCCTCACCGACCCGGACGGGTGCCCGACGGGAGCAGGACGACGGCCCGACCTACGGGGTGCGGACGTCGGGGGTTGCCTCGGTGACCTCGTGGGGGGAGGCTTCGATGGTGCGGAGGCGGGCGACCACCGCCCGGCCGTCCGCCGTGGCGTAGTAGCGGGGGTGGTAGGCGCCGTCGGTCCAGGCGAGACCCGCCCTGACGAGTTCATGGAGGTGGCGGCGTACCTGCTTGCGCGTCAGGCCGAGCTGGCGGCCGAGGTCGGTGGCGCCGTGCCCCCGGACGTCGGAGAACAGCAGTGCGAGGGTGCGCCGCGTTCCTGGATGAACGAGGGCGAGGTGTCCGGCGAGCGCCCGGGTGAAGGTGACGGGCGTAGCGTGGACGGTCCGTCCAACGCGGACGAGGTTGATGCGGCCGTCGCGTTCCAGCACGCGCAGGTGGTGCGCGACGGAACTCCAAGAGAGGCCAACCTGGTTCGCCAGATCGACCTTGTGGATGCCAGGGTTGGCGCAAATAATTTTCAATACATCCTCTCTATTTTTTCTATCCATTTTGGCTCACATCATGTATCTTCGGAGACGGGATGGAGATTCCCTGTCGGCGGCCATGGTGCTTGTCCATCGACATCGATTCTTTAAATCGATTGGATGTGGATGGTCCGTTCAGAAAAATTTATATTTTGAAGGCGGCCCTTGGTCCATGCTTCTGGACCCACGGGGTTGATGTCCTCCCCATCAGGGCACGCGGAGCCGCCCCAGGGAGCCCGCGAACCGGCCGGGGTCGGCATCCACGATGCGCCGCAGGACGGGGTTGCCCAGCACCTCCCGACCGTACTCGGGCGCGAGGTCGAGGCAGGCGTTGAGGTGGCGGGCAGCACCCAGGTCGTCCCCGGCGCCGGCGCTGCCGTGCGCCTGCAGGTAGTGCCAGGTCGCGGGTGCGGGGCGGACCGCCCGGGGCAGGGCGTCGAGGAACCGGTGGGCGTCGGCGAACCGGGCATCCCGCAGCAGGGCGACGGCACCCACGATGGCGGCGGCGGGACCGTGGCGGCCGGAGAGGAACCGGGGCGCGTTGCGGGCGGCGTACCCATGCAGCCCGACGCGCACGCCGAGGGCAACGAGCCAGAAGGGCGGCCGCGCCACCAGGATGGCCGCCGGCAGCAGGAGCAGGAGCCCCCACCACGGCCCCGGGCCGGCGGGCGCGTCGGCCACCCACTGGGGCG
>JANQNI010000034.1 GCA_028289805.1 Thermoplasmatota archaeon
GCGGGTGGCCTTGCCGAACATGCCGCCGGTGTAGACGCTGGCGACGAGCAGGAATGTGCTGACGTACCCGACGGCCTCGCTGATGCGGGCGATGGTGACGCCCTCGACGACGGGGGCGTTGACGAGGGTGCCCTCGGTCTCGGTACCGTCGACGGCCGCGGGGGTCCCGTCGGGGGCGGTGCCGAGGGCGACGGGCACCTCCCTGTCGCGGTTCGTCTGCAGGTCGTAGGTGACGTCGAGGTAGTCGGGGTCGTTGGCGTTCTCGTGGTCGTGGTACAGCGTCGCGTTGACGGTGAGCACGATGCGCTCGCCGGGGCCCGGCTCGGAGTTGACCTCGAGGGGGAAGGTGAGGACGCTGCCGCCGCCGCCCACGTTGTCGATGCCGAAGCCGGCCTCGTCCACGACGACCTTCTGGGTCTCGCCGGTGGCGTTGCTCCAGCTCGTGACGCGGACGGTGAAGCCGACGTCGCCGGCGGGCGGGTCCAGGCCCGGGGGGGTGCCGGTGTCGACGGGGGTCATCTCGGCGCGGACCTTCCACGCGCCGAAGCCGTACTGGCCGAAGGCGGCGCCGCCGCGGACCTGGAAGCGCTCCGTGGCGCCCTTGCCGGCCTCGTCGACGGGCGCGATGGTACTCTGGGACGGGTCCTGGTCCTCGGCGGGCTGGACGTACAGGGTGAGGTCGGGGCCGGTCTGGGCGCTCGCGTCGTCGGGGACCAACTCGATGACTAGGTCGGTGGTGCCGTTCTGGACGGTGACGTCGACGTCGGCGTGCTGGGCCTGGGTGGGGGTGGCGGGGTCGAGGGTGATGGCGCCGGCAACCACCTGGCTGGGCAGGGCGCCGACGGCGCCTGTGAACTGGAGGCTGGGGGCGTCGGTGATGTCCAGGGTGGCGCGGATGCCGAAGACCTCGCTGAGCCAGCGGTTTTGCAGCGTCACGGTGTAGTCGGTGCTCTGGCCGACGGGGACGGCGACGAACTCGGGCAGGATGAAGAACGCCGGGTCCATGTGCGGCGTGTCCTTGCCGGGGCCGTGGCAGTCCCAGCAGGAGCTCTCCTGGGGCGGGATGTACCCCTCTTCCGTGACCTGGGCCTGGCCCACGGCGGCCACGGCGGCGACGAGGAACAACAGCAAGGCGAGGGCCCTGGAGCGCGGCAACGGGGCGCCGAGACGCCTCCCCGTATTTGGAGTGGCGGGAACCGAACGCATCCTCCCCACCTGCATGGACCGACCAGCCGCCTCGCCGGCTTATGAATCCTCGCATCACGTCGGCGAAGGGTCGCTTCAAGAGCCCCGCTCCCGTGGGCGGCTTCGTGCGCGACGAACGCAAGCGCGCCGCCGGCGAGGCCGCCGCGGCGGAGGTCCGCGACGGCATGGTCGTGGGGCTGGGCACCGGCAGCACGGTCCACTTCACCATCCTGGAACTGGCCCGGCGCGTCCGGGAGGAGGGGCTCGACATCGTGGGCATCCCCACGAGCGAGGCCAGCGCCCGGCTCGCCGAGGAGGGCGGCATCCCCCTGACCACCCTCGACGACCACCCCGAGGTGGACGTGACCATCGACGGCGCCGACGAGTTCGACCCCGCGCTGCGCCTCATCAAGGGCGGTGGCGGCGCCCTGACGCGGGAGAAGATCGTGGCGCGCGCCAGCAAGCGGATGGTCGTGGTGGCCGACGACGCCAAGCGCGTCGACCGCCTCGGCAGCACCTTCGCCCTGCCCATCGAGGTCGTCGACCTCGGCAAGACCCCCGTCCTGCGCCTCGTGGCGTCCCTGGGCGCCGAGGCCCGCCTGCGCGCCGACGCCGACGCCCCCGACGGCCTCTACCGCACCGACAACGGCCATCCGATCATCGACGCCAAGTGGGACGCCATCGAGGACCCCGAGGCGCTGGAGCGGACCCTCTGCCTGTACCCCGGCGTCGTCGAGTGTGGACTGTTCTTGGACCTGTGCGACGCCGTGTACCTCGCCGGCGCCGACGGCGTCGAGGTCGTCCGCACGGCGTAGCCGCCCCGCGCCGCCTACGGCAGGTGCTTCGACAGGACCTGGATGGCCTTCTCGTAGGACGCGATGGCCGTCCTGCCACTGCCCTCGTAGTGCTTGCGCACCCCGCCTGCGTCGGCGACGAGTCGGTACCGGTGCATGGGACGGCCCTTGCCCTTGCGCGGAACCGCCTCCGCCTCCACCCACTCCCGGTCGCGCAGCATCCGCATCCCCACCGACACCTCGGGCTGCCGCAGTCGCGTGTGTTCCACGATGTCCTGCGTCCCCATGGGTCCGCGGACGATGAGCGTCGCCAACAACGTGGCCTCCACCCGCTTCGCGCCCAACTGTTGGAGGCAGTCACGAAGCTCGGCCTCGCCGTCGGCCATGGGGGACCTTCCTTTCCATCCCTATTTTTTCTTTTTCTTGAGGACTTTTTGGGAAGTCCCCCGGCCGACCGTCGTGCCGGCGCGGCCGGAGGCGTTGGCGCGGGTTTTTCAGCACGCCCCCCGTCGAAGGGCCGATGACCGAGAACGCCCTGGTCGAGCCCGGCACCCCGCTGGCCTACAGCGAGGAGTTCCTGCCCGGCAACGGCACCTACGACGACGGCGAGCAGATCCGCGCCGCCGTCTTCGGCCGCCAACACGTCGACACCGAGAGCATGACCCTCCACGTGGAGCCCACCGGCAAGCGCGTGGCCGACATCGAGAAGGGCGACGTCGTGGTGGGCCGCGTCACGTACACCAAGCCCGAACTGGCCAGCGTCCAGATCCTCGAGGTCCGGGGCAAGGAGGGCCGCAGCCTCCTGCAACAGGTCGAGGCCACGCTCCACGTCAGCAAGCTCGACAACCGCTACATCAAGGACCTGGAGAAGGAGGTCCGCGTCGGCGACGTCGTGCGCGCCAAGGTCATCAGCCTCAAGGGCGGCCCCCAGCTCGCCACCGACAAGCCCGAGTTCGGCGTCGTGCGCGCCTTCAGCGGCGACGACCCCACGCAGCCGCTGGACCTGCGCGGCAAGACCCTCGTGGACCCCGAGTCGGGCCGCCGCGAGACGCGCAAGCTCGCCGAGGACTACGGCTCCGGCCGCGTCTGAGCGCGAAGCGCGGTCGCTTCGCCCCCGCTTGCGGGCGCGTGCCCAAGCGCTCATAAAGGAGGCCCCTGTCGGCCGCCCGTCCATGGAGTTGCGCGTCCTCACCCACACCGCCGACGAACTGGAGGTGGAGGTCCTCGGAGAGAACGAGACCTTCCTCAACCCCCTGAAGCAGGCGCTCCTCAACGACCCGGACGTCGTCTTCGCCGAGTACATCATCGAGCACCCCCAGCTCAGCGTCCCCAAGATCTTCCTGCGCACCGAGGGCGCCAAGCCCGAGGCCGTCCTGAAGCGCACCCTCAAGGGCCTCGTGGGCGACTTCGACGCCTTCGAGGACGCCTTCGTCGCCGCCCTGAAGAAGGCGTAGGCGGGGCCCGATGGTCGCCCCGCCGTCCGACGAGGCGGACCTTGGCCTCGCCGCCTACCTCTCGCGCAGCCCCGGCATCGGGGGCCGCCTGCGCACGGAACCGGAGGACTTCCGCGTCATCGAGTTGGGCCCCGGCCCCCGCGAGCGCGACGACGGCAAGTACGCCGCCGCCTACGTGGAACTGCGCCGATGGGAGACCAACCGCTTCGTCGGCAAGGCCGCCAGGGAACTCGGCATCCCGCGCGGCCGCGTGGCGTTTGCCGGCATGAAGGACAAGCACGCCGTCACGCAGCAGTGGTTCACGTTCCAGTGCCCCGTCGACCGCGTGCCGGACCTGGAACGGCTCGCGGACGTCACGGTGCTGGAGACGCGCCGTACGGACCAGCGCATGCACCCCGGCGCCCACGACGGCAACCGCTTCGTCCTGCGCGTCCGGGACCACAACGGCGACCGGAACGCCGTGGCGGCCACGGTGGATGCCGTGCGCGCCGAGGGCGGCGTCCCCAACCACTTCGGCCCCCAGCGCTTCGGCACCGGCGTGCGCCCCATCACCCACCGCATGGGCCACGCCCTGGCCCACGGCGACCTCGACGGGGCCGTCCTCCTCTACTGCGGCACCCCCTTCGAGGGCGAGCGGGAAGACACCCACGCGGCGCGCACGCTGTACCACGAGACGCGCGACGCGGCGGCGGCGCTGGAGGTGTTTCCCAAGCAACTCGACCCCGAGCGCACCATCCTCAAGCGCCTCGCGCGCAAGCCCGGCGACCCCCGCAACGCCCTGCGCGCCCTGCCCCGGAACCTCCTCACCCTGTTCCTGCACGCCCACCAGTCCTGGGCCTTCAACCACGTCCTCTCCGCCCGCCTCGACGCCGGACTCGGCCTGCGCACCGCCCACGTCGGCGACCGCGTCATGGCCGAAGGCGACGACGGCACCCGCACCCACCTCGTCACCGAGCGCAACCAGGCCCGCGTCCAGGAAGAGATCGACCGGGGCCGCGCCGTCCTGACCGCCCCCCTGCCCGGCTACGACACCGAGGCGGCCGAGGGAGCGCCGGGCGAACTGGAGCGCAGCGTCCTGGAACGGCTTGGCATCACGCCGGAGGAGTTCACGTGCCCCGAACTGCCCGAACTGGCCAGCCCCGGACGGCGGCGCGGCATCCTCCAACCCGTCTCCGACCTCGCCGTCGAGTGGGTCGACGGGGACCCCGTCGTCTCCTTCGCCCTCGGACGGGGCGCCTACGCCACCGTCGTCATGCGGGAAGTGATGAAGGCGGGGCTGGACGCGTACTGACCGCCGCCGGCGCCCCCACTTTCATCCCCCGCATCAAATCACAACGGATATGGTCCAGCAGCCCCCCTAGAAACACTCGAGGACCATGGCCCCCAACCCCACCACAGACCTCCGCGCCCCCTTCGTGCGCCTCGCGTTCGTGCTCGTCCTGGGCCTGGCCGGGGCCACCGCTCTCGCCGTGCTGGGCGCCACCGGTCCCGGCGTCCTGGAGTTGCAGCAGGCCATCTTCGGCCTCGCCGCCGCCCTCCTGGTCATCGCCGTCGTCAGCATCGTCCTCATGGTCCGCGTCGGCCAGGCCCTCGTGGAACTGCGGGAGCTGCGCGCTGAAAACGAGGCCATCAAGGCCCAGTTGAGCCGCAGCGAGGAGGACCAGCACGTCATCCTCCTCGACGGCCTCGGGGAACGCTACGCCAGCCGCCTCAACAGCCAGGGCATCATCACCGTGCCGCAACTGCTGTCCGCCGACGCGGGGCGGGTCGCCGCCGGCGTGGGCGTCTCCGCCGCGCAGGTGGAGGACTGGCAGGCGATGGGTCGGTTCCTGCAGGTGCAGGGCGTGACGCCGCAGGCCGCCGGCGCCCTCGTGCGCAGCGGCGTGCGCACCGTCGCCGAACTGGCCCGCGCCAAGCCCGGCGCCCTCGCCGCCACCATCCAGCGCAGCACCGAGACGCGCAACCGCTGGCCCGGCGCCGAGCACCTGGACGAGACCATCGTGGGCGGCTGGGTGCAGGGCGCCCGCCGCCGCCTCAACACGGACCTGCGCGTCGTGGCGTAGTCCGTCACCTTCAACCGGGATTCGTCCCCTGCCGGTCCCTGTGCGACCCATCCGGACCCTCCGCCTGCCGCTGCTGGGCGTCGTCGCCGCAGGGATCGCCGGCGCGGCCACCCTGCTGGGGACCGGCGGTTCCTTCGGGTGGATCCGGCTCTCGTCGGCCGTCACCGCCACCGGCGTCCTGCTTGGGCTCCTGGTCCTGACGCACGCCGTCGTGCTGCTGGGCCTGCGCCAGCGCAGCCTCGCCCGCGACGACGCGGCCAACACCGGCACCCACCGGATGCTCCTGCTCGTCCTGGGCATCGGCGTCCTGCTCGCCGTCGGCTTCGCCGCCAGCGGCGTCGGCCTCGGCGTCGTGCCCGTCGACAGCGCCGTCGCGGCCCTCGGCGTGCTGGCCGTGGCGTTGTCCGTCTCCACCGTCGGCATCCTGTGGACGCTGCGCGGCAGCGGGCTGCTGGGGTCGGAGGAC
>JANQNI010000046.1 GCA_028289805.1 Thermoplasmatota archaeon
TCCCTTCGTCCTCGTCCGCCACGGGGGCTGGTGCCTCCTCGGCGCAGCCTGCGAGGGCGACGGCAAGGAGGGCGATTGTGATGGACCAGATGCGCATGGAGGTGGGCTTGCCCACCCCTCCTATATGTTTTGTGGCTGCGTTGGCCTGCTCCCCACTCCCTCCAGGTGGAGAGGGGTCATGGTCCGTCGCCCGCGTCGCGCAGGCTCTTGACGTAGTACGCCGCCAGCATCAGTCCGACGCCCGCCAGCGGCAGCAGCAACAGGGCCAGTCCCCCGGCGCGCACGCCGGCGTCGGGGCTCAGCAACAACCCGGCGCCGACGAACAGGCTGCCCAGGAACAGCAGCCACACCCACCCGTAGCGGATGCGGCGCTCTCCGTCGCGGACCTCGGTCGGTGTTCGGGCCACGCGCGGCGCAGTCCCCGGTCCGTCATAACCCCTGGGCCAGCGCCGCGTGCCGGTCCCGGTACGCCGCGCGGCAGGTGGGGCAGCAGAAGGGGTGGCGGCGGCCGTCCACGGTGGCCCAGAGGGGCTCGGCCGTGCGCTTGCGGCACCAATGGCACGCGACGGATGCGGGCGCGTCCAGGTCTGGCTCGGCCGTAGCGTCCGGGCCGCCCCCGAAGGCGTCCGCGTCGAGGCGTACCGTGTACCCCTGGATGATGCCGGCGTCCTCCATGCGGCGCACGCGGGCCGTCGCGGTGGGCTGCGTGGTGCCCGCGCGCCGGGCCAGTTCGCGGTGGCTCCGGCGTGCGTCCTCCCGCAGCAGGGCCAGGAGGCGCCGGTCGAGGTCGTCCAGTGCGTCCGCACCTCCGCTCATGGTTTGCGATTGCAAAGCGAATGGGAAAAAGCTGGCGGTGCCCCATGCGCGTCCATGGGCCTCTTCGGCAGGACCGAGACCATGGAGTTGGCCGTCTCCGGCATGACCTGCGGCAACTGCGTCGGCCACGTCGCCGACGCACTGCGGGGCGTCCCCGGCGTCAAGCGGGCGGACGTGGACCTGGACGGCGGGGCCGCCACCGTCGTCGTCAAGCCGGGCACGGACCGGGCGGCGCTCGTCGCGGCGGTGGCCGAGGCCGGCTACGCTGCCGAGTAGGCGAAGCGTCCCGTCGTCACCAGCAACGCCATCAGGAACACCGCCGCCACCACGCCGGCGTAGAACCACGGCCACGCCGCGCGCCGGGGCAGTCCGAACAGGTGCATCAGCAGGGCACCGGTCCACGCCCCCGCCCCCGGCAGCACCACGAGGGCCACGCTGAGGAAGACCGCGGACTCCTCGATGCGCTCCCCCCGCGGGCTGACCTTGCGCCGCGTGCGGGCGAAGACCCACTCCAGCACCGCCTCCGTGCGCCGCCACCGCCGCAGCAGCGCCTCCAGCCGGGGATAGAGCCAGTGCGCGGCCGGCGCCACGAGCAGGTTCCCCGCGAGGCTCCACACGACCGCCTCGGCCCAGCCCATGCCGTAGACGAGCACGCCCACGGGGACGCTGACGCGGACCTCCCCGACGGGGTTGAAGGCCAGCAGCACGACGGCGAGGGGGGCGGGGATGGCGTCGAGGGCCCGGACGAGGGGCTCCAGCAGGTCGTCGGTCCAGGTGCTCACGGGGCCTCGGGCAGGCGCGTCATGCACCGCCCGTTGCCGGCCTCGGCCACCAGTTCCCCGTCGGCCACCACCGGCTCCCCCCGGAGGTAGACGTGGCTCGGGAAGCAGGCCGGCATGCCGCCGTAGGGACTCCAGCCGCACTTGCTGTGCAACGCCTGCGCGTCCACCGGCTCGGGGGACTCCAGGTCGTAGACGGCGAAGTCCGCACGCATCCCCGGCTCCAGGCGGCCCCGGTCCGTCAGCCCCAGCAGGGCGGCGGGGGCGCGCGTGGCGGCGTCCACGACCGTCTGCAACGTGATGTCTCCGGCGGCGGCGCGGCCCAGCAGCAGCGGCACCAGGGTCTCCACGCCGGGGATGCCGGCGGGCGCCGACGGGAACAGGTCCTCCTTCTCCTTGGGCGTGTGCGGAGCGTGGTCCGACTCCAGGATGGGGATGCGGCCGTCGCGGAACGCCTCGAACATGGCGTCGCGGCTGGCGGCGGTGCGCAGGGGCGGGTTGACCTTGGCGTACCCGTCGGCCATGTCCCAGCCCTCCCACGTCAGCAGGAGGTGGTGGGGGCAGACGCCGAGGCTGAACTTGGCCGCGGTGGCCGCCTGCAGCGCGTCCGTGGAGGCGGTGTGGGCGATGTGGATGGTGGGTGCCGGGTTGACGCCCGGCATCGCCTTCATCACGTCGTAGATGGACTCCACCTCCGCCAGGGGCGGCCGGCCGCGGTCGTGGTCGCCGGGCTCCACCTCGTTGCGGCGGTACTCGTTGAGGACGCGCTGGGCCTCGCAGTGCAGGATGACGGGCTTGCCGGCGCGTCCGCACGCCGCCAGCGCCTCCTTGAAGGCGTCCGGGTCCTCCAACAGCAGGTCGCCGGTGGTGGCGCCCAGGTACACCTTGACGCCCACGGCCCACTGCAGCATCTCGTCCAGTTCGCCCGTGTACCAGGTGGCGCCGCCCCAGAGGCCGTAGTCCACGACGACCTTCTCCTGGGCGATGCGGTGCTTCTCCCGGATGGCGCGGACGCTGGTCGTGGACGGCAGGGTGTTGGGCATGTCCACGACGCCCGTGACGCCGCCGAAGGCCGCCGAGACGGTGCCGGTGTGCCAGTCCTCCTTGTGCGTGGCGCCGGGGTCGCGCAGGTGGACGTGGACGTCGATGGCGCCGGGCAGGAGGGCCCGCTCGCCGAAGTCGGTGTGGTCGTCGCCGGGCGTGTCGTCGATGCGCGCGATGAAGCCGCCCTCGACGTGCAGGACCGCCTTCTCCAGTTTCCCGTCGCGGTAGACGCGACCGCCGAAGGACGGCATCAGATGGACCCCCAGACGCCCAACTCGCCGTCCCGGACCATCTCGTCCAGGGAGCGGTGGAAGGTGTGGGTCCAGGTGCGCACGCGCAGGTGGTGGCCCAGCAGCGCCCCAACCAGGATGCCGTTGAGGGCGATGGCGGGCACGGCGAAGGCGGGGGCGGTCTCTCCGGCGAAGGCGACGACGACGAGGATCAACTCCAGGCCCCACAGCAACGTCAGCAGGGCCGCCGTCAGCATGGAGCGGTTGTGGTTGCTGCGGCCGCGCACCTTGCGGTGCAAC
>JANQNI010000047.1 GCA_028289805.1 Thermoplasmatota archaeon
ACCGTCAAATACGGACGGTTCGCCGCGTCGAAGCCTCCGTGGAGACGCAAGGGAAATGGAAGGGAGGTGGAAGGGGGGAGAGGGCCCGGCAAGCCGCCGGGCGAAGTCGATGCGGGAAGACCCGTTCGAACCGAACAGGGCGCCGAGGCCGGCGGCCGCAGGCGCCAGCCGCGCAAGCGCGGCTCGCTCCCACTGCGTCCGGCCGTGCTCTCTTCTAGCCGAAGAGAGCACCCAGGCCGGCCGCAGCCTCCTCTTCGGAGACGCCCTCGTCCTCTTCCTCCTCCTCGACCGGGGCCTCGGCGGCCTCGGCGGCGGGGGCGGCGCCGCCGGCGACGGCGACGGGGGCGGTGGTGGCGGCCTCGATGGCGGCGTCGAAGTCAGCGCCGTCCAGGGCGGCCACGAGGGCCTTGACGCGACCGGCGTCGGCGGTGACGCCGGCGGCGGTCAGGATGGCGGTGACGTTCTCTTCGTTGACTTCCTTCTCGGCGCTGTGCAGGAGCAGCGCACTGTACACGTATTCCATGTAGGTTTCACTCCTTTTATCCGAACAGCGCGCCGAGACCAGCGGCTGCATCTTCTTCGCTCACTTCCTCTTCTTCCTCTTCCTCCTCCTCGGCCGGAGCGTCGGAGGCGGCGTCGGCCGCCGGGGCGGCGGCGACGTTGGTGAGGACGTCGAGGTGACCGCCGAGGCGCTCCTTGAGCTCCTCGGTCAGGTCCTCTGGCTTCTTGCCCATGGCCGCCAGCATGGCGGCGTAGGCCTGGGCGGCGGCGTCGTCGAACTCGACGCCACCCTCGAGGGCGATGGCCGCGGCCATCTTGAACGCCCGCGTCAGCAGGGGCTGACCCGTGACGGTCGTGGGCCAGGCGGTCTGCATCGACAGCTCGTACGCGGTGCGCACGGCGCGCTGCAGGTCGCCCATGACCTTCTCCTCGTCCACGGCCAGCACGTCGGGGGTGAACAGGGTGTCCTCCTCGAATGCGGCCTGGAGGTCGATCTTCAACTCGACCGGCTTGATCTCGAGCTTGGCCAGCATGCCGGCCAGGTCGGCGGAGACGACCTCGCCCTCCTTGACGGGGGTGGTGGTCTTCTGCACGACGACCTTGGGGCCCTCGATCTTGGCGGGGATGCCCACCTTCTGAAACTCACCGACGATGGGGCCGGGGCCGAACGGCGTGGGGCCCTTCTCGACGACGATGTCGCAGGGGGCGATGCCACCGGGGCGCACGGGCGCCTTGGAGGCGCCGGCCTGCAGCGTCTTGTAGAGCTTGAAGGGGTTCATGTCGGTGGCCAGCACGGCCATCTGGCCGTCGACCTTCTCCGAGAGCCCCTCCAGGCCCGGGCGCTTCTTGGCGGCCTCGGCGATGGCGAGGCGCAGCAGGCGGTTCTTGGTGCCCACCACGTTCACGTCGGCGCGGAGGCTGGCGCGCATCTCCTGCATCTGGGGCCCGGGGATGCCGCCGATCTTGGCGACACCGACGACGGGCGTCTCCGTCAGCATCTTGGTGAGGCGCTCGACCTCCTTGCGCTTCCACGGAGCGACGCGGGCCTCCATCAGAGCCACCTCACGCTGGGGCCCATGGAGGTCTTGAGGTAGATGGAGTCGATGTTCATGCGACCGTGCTCCAGCTTGGCCTCGACGCGCTTCATGATCGCCTCGATGTTCTCGGCGACGTCCTCGGCGGACATCTCCTCGGAGCCGACCACGCAGTGGAACGACTTCTTGTCCTTGCTGCGCAGCTTCACCGTGTTGCGCAGGTTCGAGACCTGGCCGGACGGGTCGGCGCCGGGCGGCAGCGGGCGCGGCATCTTGCCGCGGGGACCGAGCACGATACCGAGCGTCTTGCCGATCTGCGCCATCAGGGGCGCCTCGGCAAGGAAGTAGTTCATCTGGTTGGCGGTCTTCTTGAACTGCGCCTTGTTCTTCTGCAGGTCCTCGAACTCCTCCGGCTGGATGACCACGTCGGCCACCTTCTTCGCCAGCGTCGCGCCCTCGCCCTGAGCGAACACGCCGACCTTCGCCTCCTTGCCCCGCCCCTTCGGGAGAATGATCTCCTCGTCGATGCGGTTCTTGGGGATGTTCAGGTCGACGTTCTTCAGGGTGATGGCCATGTCGACGGACTGCGTGAACTTGCGCAGCCCCTTGCCCTGCTCCAGGGCTTGGGAGACGGCATTCACGATTTCCTGTTCCGCGATGGAATCACCTCCGCAGTGCAGTGGCGGGGCATGGCCCTGCCTCCTGCGGTGGGGCGCGCCACAAAAGGTGCCTATTTAGCATTTTGTTGGAGGAGGGGGAGGGACCATCCACTGGAAGAGCGGCGGGCATTCCGGGGCCTGTTCCCGCAGGCGGCGTGTTGATCTTGCCCGCGAGCGCCAGGGGTCGTTTCGCGTCCGTGGGAGGAGGCGCCGACGTGGGCCGTGCGCACCGCCCGACGCGAGCAAGGGATGCCTTGGCAACCTACAGGCCGCGCAGAGGGACGGGTTGACGCGCACAGACCATGCCAAGATTATATTTCTATTGTAATATAACGTAGCATCTTCTTGGCTCAGCCGTCGCCCCTAGGCTTTCCTCTGGCAATTTTATGGCATGAGAATACTGATACAGTAGCTCTCCAGGATTGACTCCAAACGTAATCTTATCGTTTGCATTATTTGCGTCTGCATAGACCCCATCTGTCACCCTCTCGCCGCCACCACCCGGTCTAACGCATAGAGAGTCAAAATCACCCAATGATATGAATCCTATGGCCAAGAGAGTAGCCAAATAGACAGATATTTTATTTTCTTTTCCGATCATTGATTACCACGTTCCGATATTTAATATTTTTAGCGAGGCGGTTCCGTTTGTGTATGTGCCAGCAGTGCCGAAGGGGAGCATTTCACCAACCACCCCACCTTCAGCAGATACAGAGGAGATTTGTGTCAGAGTGGGGGCTGAAGTCTCCGTTCGCATCACATCGTAGGCAACAGTTCCATTGCCTGCGAAGTAGCGTCGCTCTTCAGGATTTCCCACACCATATCTGTTGTACGATTGAATTACTTGTGAGTTATAGCTAAATTCTTCAAAATTTAATTCCAAAATGGGGCCTGTGGTGCCCCCTTTTTCAAAGGAGAAGGTCGTGTTGAACACATTGACCCCATCCCGAAGCCAAGCCTCCTCAAGGAGAGGCCAAGACGTGAACGCTTCAACAATGAAGTCTGCAGATGGATCCCCCGGGGCATCCTCGGGAGGGGTCGTCGCAGTTGACCCATACGCCACCCACGAATCTTCCGAGAGAACCTGATCATTGAGCACGAGGGCCCTACAGTGGTACGCCGTAACGGTGTAGACGGCCAACCCCGAACTCCCGAATCCGAAATTGTCAGGTGCACGATTTTTTATTGGCTCATTGGGCCCATTGACACTGAATTGGTAGAACGTGCAGTCGATGCCCTCGAGCGTGTCCACACGAAGATCGAACATCGGATCGACAGTCGCCGGCAGGTCCGGAAGAGGCGCCGTGGCATTCGGGGGCGCCGGACGGGCGGGCGGTGGACGTTGCACATCCTCGCCCGGCTCTTCCACGGGCTCCGATGCCCCCGGGTCGAGGCACCCGGAAAGCAGGGCGGCGATGAGCAGAATCGAGACAGACCTCATGAATCGGCCATCCTCCGGAGCGCATCCTCAACGATGGGATTCACGGACACACCCCGGTAGTCGGCGCGCAGCACGCCCAGCTTTTCAAGGGATGCGATGCCCCGCCTCGCCTCCCGGGCGTCGTGGCCTGCGTCACAGAGCGCTTGCAGGAGGCTCGCACGCGTCGCTCCAACCGCCTCCATCGCATGCGAAACAGCATCACGCCACACCGGCTTGCTCAGGAAGCTCCGATACTGTTGGCCTCGCACGCGCCCCTGGTGGAACCTTGGAGCATACAGTTTCGAGCCCCCGCGCCACCAGGAGTGAACGAGGCCGGCATCCGACATGACCCTGAGGTGGTAGCTTACGGTCCCCGCAGATGCCGCCTCCGTCCCCTCGGAAAGCACCTGACGCATCCGCCCCGGAGACATCGGACCCGACTCGACGAGCATTTCATAGATGCGTCTGCGGACCGGATGGTGGGTCGTCGCCAGCGCACGCCCGACCACCACGTCGCCATCTTCCGGGTTTCCAGATAGGACGCTCGCCTCATACAGGAGGGAGTTGCTGTTCAAAGCGTACGTTGCCAGGCGAGACCGGTTTGAGGATCGAATTCGCTGAACCACGTGGGCTGAAGCCATGACGTCCAGGTGATACCGCAGCGTGCCGCGACTCCGGCCGGTCGCCTCCTGCAAAGTCCGGATCGAGGCGGGTTGGTGCATGTGGATCGCGTCGAGGATGGCGCGCCGTGTTTCATTCTCAAGCGGATCCGTGATTCTGCCGGCCGTGACCGCGGCCAGACCCCGCAGGATGGACAGGACGGCCACCAAAGCACCGACCGCCGCAAGGCCAGCAACAACGCCCGGGGCCATGGACTGGAACGGCCCCAAGTCGATGGACACCTGGGCGACCGCCCCATGGACGCTCCAGTAGCCGCCCCCAGGCAGGAGTTGCGCAGCGACGGAGACGTTGCCGTCGATGCCCAACACATGCGGATCGGACACCCGGTCCCCCCCAACCTCCATCGACCCGTGCAGGCCGCGCCATTCGGCCACCCCCTGGAGCCGACCTGCAATGCCCGTAGCGGCAACGACCCAGGGCACGGGAGAGTGAACCTGAATCCACTCAGCGTCGATCAACAGGACGTGGTTCTCATACGCCACGACTTCCGACCGACTCACGGGATCCTGATGCGAAAGGCGTTCGTCTGGATGGCGGCCCGGAACATCGATTCGTGTGCCGTCTGGAAGTTCGACCTCAGCGCCGACGACGAGCAGGTACGCCCCAGTGACGTCGATGGGGCCACCGGTGATGTGCGCCTGCGTGTGGGGCTCCTGTGGTCGCACGGAACGACCCCCTGCCTCGTAGATGTAGTTGAACACCGAGCCATCAACGTTTGAAACACGCGTCCCAAGGGAATCGATGGAGGCTTGGCGCGTCTCCACGCGATAGGAGAAGGCACCGTCCAGCCCAAGGAATCGAACGCCCCCCTGCTCGGCGCCGTGGAGGGTGACTCGAATGGGCCCTTCAGCACGCCCCTCCCGGAGGGGAAGCGCATCCAGATACGGGAGGCCGAAGGCCCGCTCTCCCCCCTGCGGATCGCGCGTGTAGACCTCACCCCCACGAACGTTGTAGAGGCTCCAACGACCCCCCTCAACCGAGAGGTCGAGAACCTCGTCCCCCGACGTGATCGAACGCGTCATGCCCGTCGCATTCAGTTCGAAGGACCCTTCCCCAACGAATCGGGCGCTCCCCGTCGCCCGGAACGTTTCATCAAGAGGTGCGGCCTCGACCGCGGGTGCGAGCAGCAACGCGAGCAATGATGCAACGATCATTCGGCGAACCGGCACGCTCCATCCACATCTCCCAACCGACCCCAGGCCGTATCCCTGAGTTCGCTCCACGATATACAAGCATTGCTGCGGGGTGCTCAAAATATCTCAACAGGTGAAGGAGGCGGGGAAGGCAAGCAATGCTGCCAGCAGCAACCAGGGGCGAAGAAAGCAGCCTTAGGCATACAGGGGGACGGGGCTCACGACCCGCTCGAACTCGAACCGTCGCCGGGGTCGAAACCCGGCCTCACTGGGCCTCGCGTAGCGGGGTCGTCCGGCGCCGCGGCGCTCGATGAGGCCGGCCCCCTCCAATTCCGAGAGGCGGGTGCTGACGATGCGGCGGCTGAGGCCGGTCTCGTCCATGGCGCGGGGGATGTCGAGTTCGCGGCACCGTTCGAAGAGGCCGAGGAGGTCGCGGGCGTGGGGTCGGCGCAGGACAACCTGGCGGCGCATGAGGGTCTCGGAGAGGTCGGCGGGGAACAGGTGCTGGTGCTTGCCGCCGGCGTGGATTTGGATGTCGCCGTCGGCGACGAGGCGTTCGATGTGGTGGCAGATGGTGCCCCACGCCAGGCCGGTGCAGCGACGCAGTTCGCTCTTCGTGATGCCGGGATCCTGCTGGACGTGCGCGCGCAGGCGTTCGGTGAGGCCGAGGGAGTCCGGG
>JANQNI010000058.1 GCA_028289805.1 Thermoplasmatota archaeon
GCAAGGAGGGCGTCAAGACGACCTCCGTCATCGTCCAGGAGGGCGTCCACACCAGCCTCCGCACGGCCGCGTCCGCCGTGGCCGAGCCCGTCATGTACATGGTCTGCGGCCGCGTCGTGGGCGGCTTCAACCGCGTCCACGGCACCAAGGGCGAGACGGAGAGCCTCAACGCCCCCGGCAGCCACTTCGAACCCCTGGCCTTCACCACGCAGGGCGGGACCCCGGGCTCGGACGAGGCGGTGCTGGACGCGGTGAGCACGCACGTCTACCAGGTGCTGGGCGAGGTCGCCTCCATCGCCACCGGCTACGAACTGCGCTTCGCCGACGAACCGGGGGCGGAACTGCCCCGCTACCCCTGAAGCCGCGCCAGTTCCGCCTGCCGCGCCTCCTGCGACAGCGGCAGGTAGCCGACGGCCTCCACCTGCTCCTGCCCCGGGCCCAGGGCGTACGCGAGGTAGTCCGCCACGGCGTCCGTCGGGGCGCCGTCCGTGTACAGGTAGAGGGGTCGTGACAGGGGGTACGCGCCGTCCTCGATGGCCTCCAGGCTCGGCGCCACGGGCCCGTCGCCCGCGTCGATGGGAACGGCGTCGAGGAAATGCTCCGTGCGGGGCAGGAAGCCGCGGCCGAAGATGCCCACCGAGTTGGGGAAGGGGCGGATGAACTGCGCGATGAGGTCGTCGTCCTGGCTGGTGAAGGCGTCTCCCCGCAGTTCCAGCCCCGCCGGCTCCAGCACCGTCTCCATGAAGAAGTCGCGCGTGCCGGATTGGAGGCCGGGCAGGTGCACCCGGACGGGGTCGTCGGGCCACCCGTCGCGCACGTCGGCCCACGTCTCGGCCTGGCCCTCCCCGAAGACCTCCTGCAACTCCTCCAGGCTCAGGGCGTCGACGTAGTCGTTCTCGTGCGACATCACCACGACGATGCCGTCCGTGGCCACCTGGAACGCGACGGGGGCGACGCCGTTGGCGCGGCACGTCGCCTCCTCCCCCGGTCGCATGGCGCGGCTGGCGTCCGCGATGTCGAGTTGGCCTGCGCAGAGCCGGTGGATGCCGGAGTTGCTCCCGGCGCCGTCCAGTTCGAAGTGCACGTGGCGTCCCACCCCGAACGACCCGGACCACGCCTCCGCGAGGGGCAGGACGGTGGAGCTTCCTCCCTGCCGGATGATCACCTCTTCCTCCGCCTGGATGCACCCGGAGAAGGCTACCAGAAGCAGAACCAGGGCGTTCAGAATGGTCCAAGTCCGAACAGGGTCCGATTCCCTTGCCATGCGCATACAAATGAGGCGAAGGCTTTCAAGAACCTGTTCCTTGTTTTTCACCACCGATGTCGAACCGACTGCGCATCCCGACGTCCCTGCGGCTCCGACTGGTCCTCGTCATCCTGCTGGCGTCCATCCCCGCCGGGGCCGTCTACGGGTTCGAGTTCTTCCGGCAACAGGAAGCGCAGCGGGGGGAGGCGGAGCACGTCCACCTGGACCGCGCGGAGGCGGCGGCCGCCGAGCAGGCCACCTTCCTGCTGTCCCTGAACATCATGATGGGCCTCACCGGCCCGCCCGCCTTCGGGGACGGCGACGGCTGCGAGGAGGAACTGGTGGAGTCGTGGGTGGTGCAGCCGGGCGTGGCTGGGCTCGCCATCTACGACATCGACCAGACCTTCATCTGCGGCGTGGGCGCCCTGCAGGGCGATCCCGCGCTGCACTCCCTCAGCCAGGCGGAGGCGACGGGCGACCTCGCAGGCGGGCGGTACACCGAGACCGACGCGGGCCCCATCCTGGACCTGGCGATACCCGTGTGGGACGAGTCCCTGCGGCTGCTGGGCTACATGACCCTCGCCGTCGACCTCCTGTGGTGGTCCGAGCGCGTCGGCGTGGGGGCCTCCGAGAGCGCCGTCGCCGTCATCGACGAGGGCGCCAACGTGGTCGCCGTCAACTCCGACGCCGGGGCGCTGGGCGACAACGTCCGCGACAACCCCCTGGGGGCGCTGGTCCTGGCGGGGCAGGAGCGGCAGGGGCATGCGCAGGACCGGTTCTGGAGCGTCTTCCCCGTCCCCCTTGGGCCCGGCCAGCTGTTCCTCGCCGTCGGGGACCCCCCGGACCGGGTGTACGCCTCCGTCTCCCCCTTCCCCGCGCCGGTCGTCGTCGCCGGCGCCCTTGCCCTCGCCTTCTCCCTGGCCATGGCGTGGGTCCTCGTGGGCCGCCTCGTCATCCGCCCCGTCCAGCACCTCTCCGCCGCCGCCCAGCGGTTGGGGGACGGGGACGTCTCCGCCCGCACCGGCATGACCGGCGACGAGGGCGAGGTGGGGCAGGTGGGGGTGGTCTTCGACCGCATGGCCGCGCGAATGGAGGACCAGGAGGCGTGGCGGCGCCAGTTCATCGGCACCGTCGCCCACGACCTGATGAACCCCATCCAGCCCGTCGTGCTGCGCCTCTACCTCCTGAAGCAGGAGGGCGACCTCACGGAGAAGCAGCAGGCGCACGTGGAGGCGCTGGAGCACTCCGTCCGGCGCATCAAGTACCTCGTCCAGGACCTCGCCGACGTCAACAAGATGGAGTCGGGCCGCATGGCCATCCTGCCCACGGACCTGGATTTGGCCGACCTGTGCCGGCGCCTGGGGGAGGACTACACGGAGCAGGCCGGGCGCGCCGGCGTGACGCTGCGCGTCGAGGCGGAGCCGACCCCCGTCCACGCCGACCCCGTGCGCATGGAGCAGGTGGTCTCCAACCTCCTCAGCAACGCCCTCAAGTTCACGCCGGACGGGGGCACCGTCTCCCTGCGCATCCGGCCCGCGGCCGCCGCAGACGGGGCCAACGGGGAGAACGGGCACACCGACGGCCACGGCGCGGGCGATGGGGGCAGCAACGGAGACGGCGACCGGGGGTCCGACGGGGCCGTCGGCGTCCACGTCGAGGTGCAGGACTCCGGCGTCGGCGTCCCGTCCGACAAGATGGACCGGCTCTTCCAGCCCTTCAGCCAGATCGACAACCCCCTGCAGAGGGACCACGTGGGCACGGGCCTCGGCCTCTACATCTGCCGGGGCATCGTCGAGGGCCACGGCGGCACCATCGGCGTCGCGAGCGACGGCGAGGGCGAGGGTGCGACCTTCTGGTTCACCCTCCCCGCCCGGCCCCCGCCACGCTCGGAGGAGGCGCTTAAGCCGGGGGATTCCCCTCCCGTCCCTGCATGACCACCCTCACCTGGCTCGGCCACGCCGGCTTCCTGATCGAATCCGACGGCAAGAAGCTCGTGGTGGACGCCTGGCGCGGTGGCCCCACGTGGACCGGCACGGACCTCTCCGACGTGGACGTGGTGCTCGTCACCCACGGCCACTTCGACCACTGCGGCGACGCCCCCGCCATCATGGCCGATGCGCCCGGCGCGACGATGGTGTGCATCCACGAGGTGACGTTCTGGGCCCAGCAAAACGGCGTCCCCGAGGACCGCGTGGTGGGCATGAACAAGGGCGGAACGTTCGAGGTCGCCGGCTTCCAGGTCACCATGGTGGACGCCGTCCACTCCGGCGGCTGCCCCGGCGGCGACCACATCATCTCCGGCGGCGCCGCGGCCGGCTTCGTCATCACCTGCCCCGACGGCCAGCGCGTCTACCACGCCGGTGACACCACGGTCTTCGGCGACATGGCGCTCGTGGGGGAACTGTACGCGCCCCACGTCGCGCTGCTGCCCATCGGCGGCCACTACACCATGGGGCCCCGCGAGGCCGGCAAGGCGGTCGAGTTGCTGGGCGTGCGCGACGTGGTGCCGATGCACTACGGCACGTTCCCCATCCTGGTCGGCACGCCGGACGAACTGCGCGCGCACGCGGGCACGCGGGTCCACGCCGTCGCGCCGGGGGACGTCCTGGACCTGGCGGCCACCGTGACCGCCTGAGCCGGTCCTACGCCAGTGGCACGAAGGCCACCTGGTCCACCATCAGGGCCACCAGCAGGAGGCCCAGGTACTGGATGGTGAACAGGAAGAAGCCCCGGTACGTCTTGGGGGAGGGGACGCGCACCAGGCCATCCGCGCGGCGCACGAGCGCGACGCCGAGGACGAAGGCGCCGGCGATGTAGACGCCGCCGGCCACGCCCAGGGGGTAGACCAGCAGCAGGCTCGCCAGGGCGGTCAGGATGCTGTAGACCAGGATTTGCCGGCGCGTCGCCGCCTCGCCCGCCACGTTGGGGTACATGGGGTAGTCGGCGGCGGCGTAGTCGTGCTTGTACAGCAGCGCCAGGCTCCAGAAGTGGGCCGGGGTCCACAGGAACACCAGGCCGGCGATGAGCCACGCGGGGGCGCCGACGGAGCCGGTCAGGGCGCTCCAGCCGATGAGGGCCGGGAAGGAGCCCGCGAAGCCGCCGATGACGATGTTCTGGGGCGTCGTCGGCTTGAGCCAGACCGTGTAGACCACGACGTAGTAGGCGATGGCACCCAGGGTCAGGGCGGCGGCCAGGCCGGCGCCGACGACCCACAGCGCGGCGGCGGACAGTACGGTGTTCACGCCGCCGTACAGCAGCGCCGCGCGGACGCTGATGCGGCCCGACGCGACGGGGCGGGACGCCGTGCGGCCCATGCGGGCGTCCCGGTCGCGCTCCAGGACGTGGTTGAAGGCGCCCGCGGCGGCGGTGCTGAGGGTGCCGGCGACGGTGACCGCCAGGAAGGGGACGGCCGGCGGGAAGCCGCGCGCGGCGACGAACATGGCCGCCCACGCCACCACCAGCAGCAGGAGGATGATGCGCGGCTTGCTGATCTCCACGAAGTCCTTCACCACGGCGCCGAACGTCCGCTGCGGCGCGTCCTGGGTGGGGGTCGTGGGGGTGGACGCTGCGACCGGCTCCGGTCCGGCGGCGGACGCCGCGTCCTGGCCGGGGACCACCGCGACGCGCTCCACCGGCGCCGGCTGCGCGCCGGGCGGCAGGGGCCGCAGCCACACGAACGTGGTCGCCGTGGTGACCATCATGAGAAACAGGGTCGCCGTGGCCAGGTGCAGCGTCGTCGTGGCCGCCGGGTTGCCCTGCAAGACGGTGGCGCCGCCGATGCCGATCTGGATGACCAGGACGACGCCGGCGAGGGCCGGCAGCCACCGCACGGCGGGGTGCAGCACGCGGTTGAAGAACGCCAGCCCGGCGAAGGTGAGCAGGATGGGCGCCAGCAGGCTCACCAGGAAGCGGTGGCCCCACTCGTAGAGCACCTGCGCCTGCGTGTACGCGTCGGCGTGGTCGAACCGCTCGGGGTCGATGCCGCCCGTCTCCGCCGAAGGGAACGGCGGCAACCACTCGCCGTAGCAGGCCGGCCAGTCGGGGCAGCTCAGGCCGCTGCCGGTGGCCTTGACCCAGGAGCCCACCACCATGATGCTGAAGGTGAGGGCGACGACGATGACGCCGAGACGGCGGACCCACAGGATGCGCTTGGCGGTGTCCATGGCCCTGGCGCGCCTGACCCCGGTCGCGATATGAACGTTGGGGGCTACTTGGTGTCCGG
>JANQNI010000075.1 GCA_028289805.1 Thermoplasmatota archaeon
GCACGGAGGGGCCGAAGTCGACGAAGACGCGCACGTCCTGGCGCTTGCCCGGCTCCAGCTCGAACGCACTGGGCTCGACGCGCACGTCCACGGCGTCCCCGTAGGCAGCCGCCGCCTCCGCCGTGGCGAAGCCGGGGGTGCCGACGACGCCGTCGGGGAGGGTGCCGTTGTTCCACACGGTGGCGATGAAGGTGGTCACGTCGCCGGGGGCGGCGTGCGCCACCTCCTCATCGCTGGACCACTCCAGCCCGAACGTGCCGATCGAGGCGGTCAGTTCCAGTTGGTCGAAGGCGCTGGGGTCGACGCCGCTGGTGCCGAAGAGGAGGATGTTCGCCTCGTCGCCCGGCTCGGCGCCGTCGGCCTCGGTGGGCGACGAAACGATGACGTCGATCACGCGGGTCTCCAGCGGGGCGAGGTTGACGAGCGGCGGGTCGTAGGCGATGCTCCACCCGGGCGGCGGCTGCGTGGCGCTGAGTTCGACGACGTCCGCGCTCAGGCCGGCGTTCTGGACGCGCACGGGGAAGACCACGTCGCCGCCCGGCAGGGTCGCGGTGGCCACGTCGGGGTCGTCGAGGCTCAGGAAGACCCCCACGTCGTCTTGGAGGTTCAGGACCAGGTCCCCGCTGGCGGTGTACCCGACCGAGTCGCCGCACTCCTGCTGGTCGCCACGGCACGCCTCGACGATCAGGGCGACGCTGCTGGTGCCGATGGCATCCAGTGGGCTCGTGACCTCGAAGGTGGCGGTGGCCTTGTAGCCGCCGGCGTCCGCCTCCAGGGCCGCCGTCTCGACGGCGGAGGTGACGGACCAGCCGCTCGGGAGCTTGTTGCGGTCGACGCGCAGGGTGAGGGGGTCACCGACGCTGCCCTCGAGGGTGATGGCCTCGACGGTGATTTCCTGCGGCTGGCCGCGGCCCTCGATGAGGACCGTGTTCTGGCCGCCCACGCCCTGGATCACGATGCCCCCGTCCTCGACCACGTTGACCGCGAAGGTCAGGGTGCGGGGCGCCAGGTCCTCGTCCGCACTGTCGATGCGCACCGCGAACTCCTCGCGGTCGCCCGTCTCGGCGTCGTCGGGTACCTGCACCCGGAGGAATGCGTCGAGGGTGTTCTGGCCGGGCACGAACACCTGGTCGTCCACGCTCAGGCGGGGCCGCCAGTCGGGGGAACCATCCACCACGACGACGCTGTACGTGTCGTCGCCGGTGCCGACGTTGTCCACCTGGAAGGGCAGTGCGACCTCCTGGCCGGCGTGGGCGTCCCGGGCGTTGAGGACCGTGCGGGCCTCGAACTGGGCCTCCCCCACGAGCTTCGTGTCGAACGTCAGCGTGTCCGTCAGGGTGTCTTGGCTACCGCCTTCCTGGCTGGCGACCGTGATGACGTGGCGCAGGTCCCGGTCCCCGGGCTTGTTGGTCGTGTCCGGGCGGACGACGAGCTTGAGGGTGACCTCGTCGTAGATGCCCATGTCGTTGCAGACGAGGGTGCGGTAGGGCGCGGTGCCGAGGCCGCCGCAGCCACCGTAGTCGCTGCGGGCCGCACCGCCCTGCACGTACACCAGCTCCTCCGTCCAGCCGTTGCCCCCGCCGGGGACGCTCACGGTGACGTCGTCGCGCTCGTTGCCCGTGGTGCGCACCGTGAAGAGGTACTCGACGGGCTCGAACTCCTGCGACACGGTGCCGAACTCGGACTCCTTGTCGCCCGTCGGACGGCTCGTCTCCAGGTCCAGGGCGGGCTCGACCACGACGCCGTGGGTCCGGTCGCCCACCTCGTCCAGGACGGAGTAGAGGTTCAGTTCCCGCTTGATGCCGGGTTCGCTGTCGACGGTGGCGACGATGCGGTACCAGGCCGCGTCGGAGACGTCGTTGCGTCCGCAGACGTCGGCGTTGGGGAAGAACGTGAGGCTGTCGGGGTCCTCGGGGTAGACGTACCCCATCTCGACCCAGCGGTACACGGTCTGGCCCGCGGGGACGGTGACGGCGCCCAGGTTGGCGGGGGCCATGCTGGCCTTGCCGCCGGGTTCGTTGTTGATCTTGGAACCTCCCTGCTCGTCGAGGTCGATGCGCCAGTAGTCGGGCGAGCCCGATCCGTCGCAACCCAGGAGTCCGGTGGTCTGGACGCTCCTCTTGCCCGTGTCCAGGACCTCGCCCGTCTGCCAGTCTCCCCGGAGGGAGTACGTTTCATCCACCGGTCCGGGGTTGGTGAAGCGAATTCGGAACAGGCTCGTGGCGTCGTATTCGTTGTCGTTGATGCCACAGACGTTGCTGGGGTCTAGGTCGGTGGTGTCGTCACGCCCCGGCGGGAGGCAACTCTCGGAGGGGAAGCGCAGGTGGCGCAGGGGCTTGTCGCTGCCCAGCACGTCGATTTCGAGTTGGCGCTCCAGGACGACGTCCACCTGGACGGTCAGCGTGTCCACCACGCTGTCGTCGCCCACGAGTCGCGCCGTGAGGGGCAGGTTGAAGCTGGTCCCGGCGCGGGCGTCCTCGGCGACGTTGAGCTTCAGGGTGAAGAAGCCGCTGATGCTGTCGGCGGGAATGAACCGGCCGGGCGGGTCCATGCGGGCGTTCCAGCCGAGGCCGAGGTTGCTTGGCAGGGTGGGCTCGACGAGGTAGGTGTCCCCCGCACTCCCGAGGTTGTGCAGGCGGAAGCCCGTGATGTTGATGCGCTGGCCGGGCTGGACCTCGATGTTCTGGCGGCCGCCGAAGATGTCGACCGCGTCCGCCTTCTCATCCACGATGCGCGTGGTGATGGAGAGGGACTGGTCCGGGACCTCCTCCGGCACCTGGCTGGCGGCGGTGACCAGGAACGTCTCCTCGGTGCCGACGGGGGCCGTGGGGCTCGGCGTGACGGTCAGCACCACCTCGATGCCCTGCTCGGTGGGTTCCCGGCCTGCCGGGGGCAGGAAGATGGAGTCTTGGCTGAACTGCGCCGTCCACCCGGTGGCGAGGCCACTGACGCTGAACCGGATGTTGTCTTTCTCGGGGCCGAGGTTGCGGAGGCTCAGCAGGTACTCGGTGGGTTCTGCGACCTCCACCTCGTGGACGGGGCTGGACCCCGGCGCCTCCCCGATGACCTCCATGGAGAACCCCTTGAGGCCGACGATGACGTCCGTGGACTGGGCGTAGGTTCGCACCGCGTTGTAGACCTCGAACCGGTAGCGGCCGTCCGGGAGGTCGGCGGTGTAGAGGAAGTCCTGCGAAACCTGGTTGAGGCTGTCGTCCACGAACGTTGCCGTGCGGCTGCCGGACGATTTGATGTGGGTGTTGCGTTGGTCGCCACTGGTGCTGCCCTCCTCGACGCGGGTGTCGAAGAGAACCTCGCTCGTGTCGACGTTGCGCCAGCGCAGGAAGTACCGCTCCTTCCCCGTGTTCACGTCGTTGCCGTCGACGTCCGGGTCGTCGCTCTCGTCGTAGAGCTTGGGAGTCCAGATGTGGTCCTGGTAGTCCGCCGCCTCGGCGGCGCGGTGCTGGAAGTCGTTGAGGCTGGCCCATGCGCTCCCCTGGGCGACCATGGCGGTCATGCGCCGCCGGTCCTGGCTGACCTCGTCGGCGCTGGGCAGGCCGGCCGTGAAGGCGCCGTTGCGGTCGTCCACCCACGTGTTCAGGACGGCGGTGTCGGTGATGAGGCGGAAGTTGGAGGGGAACTGCGTGGAGCCGAAGTGGAGGGTGCAGTCCGCGCCTGCGGAGCTGGGCACGGAGACGAAGACCTTGAACCGGATGAAGTGCTCGCCCGGGATGAACACCTCGCCCCGGTGGCCGCTGCGGAGTTCGAAGTTGCCCGACTCCTCCGTGGAGAGATCGTAGCGGTACACCTGCCCCCCGAGTCTTGTGGGGAGTGGACTTCCCGGGATGAGGGTCTCAAAGAAGTCGTTGTCGCTGGAGTCGTCGTAGCTCTTGCGTTGTGCGGTCCCGTCCGGCTGGATGATCATCCGGTCGAAGCCAACCCCAATGACGGGAGCGAATTCAAGCGTCACGTCCGGGCACGTAACGAACAAGTTGGCCTCGAAGCCGTAGACGCGGAACGGGCGGTTGGGGGTGAGGTCGCCGGGGTCAACGCTGGCATCCATGGGGATGTCGAAGACCGCGGTGGAACCGGAGAGGGGGACGTCCGAAATTCGCGCGCGCTTGTCGCTCGGATGGTTCGGGTCCGTCTGACCGTTGAGTTGTTCGCTGGGCGGGATGGTGGCCACCGGGGGCTCGTAGTGGTAGTACCCCTCGATGTTCGCGCCGGGAAGGAGGATGTCCTCGCCGTCCGGGCCGGCCTGGCGGCTGAACGGGTCGTCGTGGTCCAGGAAGAACGTCACCTTCTCCAGGGCCGGCTGCCAGTCGCCGTAGGTGTCTCCCTGGGTTTCCTCCAACGCTTCGTCGTAGAACGCAGGGAGTTCGAGGGCCGCCTGGGCCTGCACGGGGGCGGCGAGGCCGGCCAGCAGGAGGGGCAGCAAGGCGATCGTGAACAGGAACGTGTTGGCGCGCATGGTTCCACCGGTGCAGGGGTCTCCCCCTGGTGCGGACTTGCCGTTCTTCTGAGGGTAGATATTGCTTTCGGTTGCCGGGCGCCGAGCCTCCCCGGGGGCGGATGTGCGGGATCGCGGCGTGGCCTGTCGGTGGCAACCGGGCCATCGGCCGCGCGCGGCACGGGCTACGTGCCGTTGCGCCGCCGACCCACCACGACCGCCGCGCCGAGTGCCGCCAACAACCCCACGAGGGGCAGCCCAGGGCTCTCCTCGTCGGGGTCCTCCTCCGGCTGGGCCTCGACGACGGTGACGAGCAGGGTGTCGTCGACGCTGCCCTGGGTGTCGCCGAAGCTGGTGGCGGACAGGGCGATGATGACCGGTGCCTCCGTGCTGGCGTCTGCGGGGACGCTGAGGGGTGCCTGGACGGTCTTGGATTCCTTGGGAGCGATGTCCTTGACGGTGGTCTCGCTGACGCCGAAGGCGAAGGTTCCGGTCCAGTCGGCCAGGAGGTTGCCGAAGCGGACGCGGGCGCCGTCCTCGGTGTTGCCGACGTTGGTGACGGTGACGTCGAAGGTCGTGCTCTTGCCCGCCTCGACGGTGATTCCGGGGGGCAGTTCAAGCTCGACGCCGAAGACGGCGCCGACGACGGCGCGCAGTTCGACGGGCTCTGCGAAGCCGTCGAGGGAGACGGTGATCGTGGCCTCGTCCAGTTCCAGCGCGTCGTCGGGGGGCGTGACGACCACGTCCAGGTCTTCGGTGTCGCCGGCCTGGATCTTGCCGTCGCCGCTGGCGAGGGAGACGGTCCAGCCCTGCTCGTCGACCTTGAGCTTGATGGGGGCCTTGGCCTCGGTGTTGCCGTTGTTCTGGATGAACAACGAGAACGTGGCGGGGTCGCCGGCGTCCACGGACAGGGTATCCTTGGCGTCGTCGCGCAGCCCGATGGCCCAGTCGACGACCGCCTCCAGCATGAGGGGGACGTCGTGGGTGACGGCCTGGCCGTCGGGCCCGACGGTCTGGACCTCCAACTCGTAGTCGCCGGGTGCGGTGGTGGCGACGGGGGTGACTGCGACGGCGACCTCGACGGTCTGGTTGGGCGCCACGACGACCGCGTCCGCCTCCGGCTCGATGGTCCACCCGGGTTGGGGTTCGATGGTGATGGGGGTGGAGACGAGGCGGTTGCCTTCGTTGCGCAAGCGCAGCACCAGTTCGCCGGCCTCGCCGGGCTTCAGGAGGGGGGCGTCGCTGGTGACGTTGAGGGCGTGCACGGCGTCGAAGAGCTGCACGCCGTCCGCGGTGGGAACGAGGATCGTCTCGCCGTCGTCGGTGACGCTGAGCGTGCCGAGGTTGCCGGCGACGGTGGCGTTCCAGAGGGGGAACGCCTCGAGGCCGTCACGGCCGAAGGCGTGGAGGGTGTCGCCCGCGACGGCAACGACGACGGTGCCGTCCTCGCTGAGGGCGACGTGGTCGGGCTCGGCGCCGACGTCGGTCTCGAAGATCACCTGGAAGACGTTGCTGGCGGGTGCGTACTGGCCGATGCCGAGGGTGCCGGCCCCGTTGCCCCAGGCGACGACGGTGGCGTTCTCGGTGATGGCCGTGGAGGTGATGGGGCTGTCCTGGCGCTTGAAGCTCAGCAGGCGGTCGTCGGTGACCGTGGCGTCGCTGTGGAAGCGCAGCCGGCCGGCGCTGGTGCCCATGACGCTGACGTGCTGGTCGTCGGAGGCGACGGCGACGCTGGCGCCGGTGCCGACGAAGGCGTCGTCGGTGGTGGGACTGTTGCTGCCGGTGGAGAAGCGGAAGTAGGACTCGTCCGCCACGACGGTGAGGACCTCGCCGTCGCTGCTGAGGTCGAAGCCGGTGGGGCGCGCGGGCAGGGTTGCGGCCTCGGTCCACGCCTCCTTGGCGGCGTCCCCGCTCCAGTCGTAGACCATGACCGACCAGGAGAGGGCACCGCTCTGGTAGGCGACGGCGGCGGTCTCGCCGGCGCGGTCGATGTCGACCAGGGGGGTGCCGGCGCCCGCTGCTTCCGCGAGGGTGGTGTGGCCGCCGCTGAAGGGGTCGAAGCGCAGGACGATGCCGTTGTTGCTGCGGGCGACGACGACGACGCGGTCGCCGGCCGCGTCGATGGCGACGGCCTCGACGGGGCTCTTGCAGTCCTCTCCGGAGCCGAATCCGTGCAGGGGCGCGTTGTCGCATTCGGTCGGGTCGGCGGGGCCGATGTCCCGCTCGCGGGCGCCGTCGTTTTCGAGGAGGAACCAGACGGCCTCGTCGTGGCCGGGGTCGGTTCCGCCGGGGCCCTGGGGCGTGTTGTCTCCGGGGTCCGTCGTGCCGACCAGGATGCGTCCGTTCTCGGCGGCCAGGGCGCCGGCGGTCGTGCCGGCGAACTCCAGCAGGTCGCGAGCGCCGGGGTCGACGGTGGCGCTGGCCAGGGGCGTGGCGGCCAAGAGCAGCAGGAGGAGGGTCGGTCGGAGTCGCATGGTCCCGCATTTCCAGTGCGACGGAGGTAAGAAAACCGTTCTGGTCGATTCACGTGTTCGCTGTTGCGGTGTGTCTACGCCGATTCCAGGAGGTGGGTGGCCATCCGCCGCCGCACGGCAGCCAAATTGGTCGTGTTGTCGAACCTTCCAGTTCCCGGCGGCGCGGTGCGCAGGGACGCGAGGGCGCGGGTGAGTTCGTCGACGATGGTGACGTGGGCGGTGCGCGCCGTGCGCGAGAGGGGGTTGAGGTCGATGGTGATCACGGTCTTGCCCATCGCCACCAGCGCCTCGCAGCGGTCGCCGTCCTCCAGGGGCACCAGGACCACGTCGGCGTCGCCGATGCCGGCCGCGCAGCACAGGGCGCGGTCGGAGGCGAGGCCGGGGATGCGGGCGTCCGGCTCCCGGCCCAGGACGCTGCCGGCCGGCGCGCCGGCCGCCTCGACGGCGCGCACCAGTCGGTCGATGCGCTCGGGCGTGCGATGGAACAGGTTGACCTCCAGGCGCAGGCCGGGAATCGCCTCGGCCAGCGCCACGCAGCCGGCGGCGTCGAGGGCCACGACGTTGCCGTTGGGCGACAGCACCGGCCGGCGCGCCGCGCGCAGCAACCGCACCGCCTCCGCCCCCGCGGCCTCCGCCTCCGGGGGCGACGTCTCCCCCAGCAGGTAGTCGAACGCCTCCCCGCGGCCGTGGGCGATGAGGCCGGTGGCGTGGACGAGGCCCGCCTCCACGGCGTCCTTCATCGCCTCCCGGACGCGCAGGGAGCGGGCGCGGGGGTGGTCGTCGGGGATGTTCGTGGCGGTCATGGGCCCTCCCCCCAGTCGAGTCCGAAGTCGAGGCACTTGGCGTCGCGGGTCAGGGCGCCGAGGCTGACGCGGTCGGCCCAGCCGTGGTCCACGACGCGCTCGAGGGGGATGCCGCCGCTCGCCTCCACCCGAATCCCCGAGTGCATGGCCCGCACGGCCTCCGCCCACGCACGGCCCGTCTCGGGGTCTTGGTTGTCGATGAGCACCCAGTCGGCGCCCTCCTGGGCGGCGGCCACGGCGTCCGCCTCGGACTCGACCTCCACCTCCACCAGGAAGTCGGGGTGGGGGCGGGCGGTGCAGACGGCGCGCACGGCGGCGCGCAGGTCCCCGGCGGCCTCCCGGTGGTTGTCCTTCACCATGGCGGCGTCGTAGAGTCCGTCCCGGTGGGGGTCGCCGCCGGCCACCCGGATCGCCTCCTTCTCGAAGAACCGGAAGCCGGGCGTCGTCTTGCGCGTGCCCGCCACCTCTGCCCCCGCGCCGGCCGCCTCGAGGGCCTCCGTCGCCGCGCGCGTCAGGGACGCGACGCCGCACATGCGGCCCAGCAGGTTCAACGCGGTGCGCTCGGCGGCCAGGAGGGCGCGCACGAGGCCCCGCACCCGGAGGACGACGGTCCCCGGCTCCACCCACCGCCCGTCGGGCACCGCGACCTCCGCCTCGGCGCCCAGGTGCTCGAAGACCTCGGCGGCGCGGCCGACGCCGGCCAGGAACGCCCGCTCGCGGGCCACGAGGCGCGCCGAGCCCTCCCGGTCGGGCGGGAAGACGGCGTCGCTGGTGACGTCGCCTGCCTCGTCCAGGTCCTCCTCCAGGTAGAGCGCGATCCAGTCGGCGGCAGTCCGGGGCACGGCGGCGCGACCGGGGGCGGCGGTTTGAAGGTGGCGCATCCGGGGCCCTGCCCCATACGCTCAAGAGCGTGGGTCCCATGACGTCCCGATGCGCTTGGCGCTTCCCTCCGTGCTGTTCGTGGCGCTCCTGCTGCCCACCGCCAACGCGGAACTGACCGCGCAGGCGGACGGCCCCGAGGCCCCTCTGGCCCCGGAGGGGGAGGTCGGTGAGGCGGTCTTCACGGTCGGCGTCGATTGCCTCACCCTGTGGACGCGGGACGTGGTCACTTTGTTGCTGGATGCCGTTGCGGACGAAGGGCTCACCGTCTCCGGCCCCACCGACGCCACCTTCCACAAGAACGACTGCGCCGACCCCGACGGCTGGGCGCACCAGGAGCACCCCTACGAGCTCACCGTGGCACAGGGACTCCGCGCCGGCGAACCCCTGCGCGTGGCCTTCACGGCCACCCTGCCGCCCTCCGCCACGGACGAGGGGGAATCCGTTGAGGCCGAGTCCACCGCCACCCCCGCCTACCAGGGCATGAGCCAGGTCCGGGTTGCCCAACAGATCGCGGAGACGAGCAAGGACGCGCACACCTTCACGGTGCACGTGGAGAACGAGGGCAACGACGTCGCACGGTACGCGTTCTCCATCCTGGAGGCGGCCGACGGCGTCGCCGTGGACCTCCCCGCGCCGTTCACCCTGGAACCCGGCGCGCAGCGCGAGACGGACTTCGCCGTCCGCGTCGCCGACCCGTGGGGCCAGACCACCGTCCGCGTCGGCGTCACCGCCAGCCAGGCGGGCACCGGCGACGGCGCCCAGGGACTCATCACCAACGTCCTGCTGCGCAACGGCGACGCCGTGGAGCGCGTCACCGCCCCCGGCCCCGGCGCCCTGCTCGGCCTCGGGGCCGTGGCCGTCGCGGCCCACCTCGCCCGCCGCCGTTAAGGCCCCCCTCCGGCTCGCCGCCGCGTGCGCATCGGGATCCTCGGCTGCGGCGCCATCGGCTCCGAGATCGCCCGCGCCGCCAGCACCATGGACGGCGTCGACGGCGTGTGGCTCTACGACGTCGACCCCGACGCCGTCGCCCTCCTGTCCGACCTCGACGGCGCCACCCCCTGCGCTGACCCCGAGCGCCTGGTCGACGCCGTGGAGTTGGTCATCGAGTGCGCCAACAAGGGCGTCGTCCAGACCCACGTCCGCGACGCCCTGGCCGCCGGCAAGAAGGCGATGGTGCTCACCGTCGGCGCCCTCGCCGACGACGCCCTGCGCGCCGAACTGACGGAACTGGCCCGCGCCAACGGCACCAAGCTCTACCTCCCCAGCGGCGCCGTCATGGGCGTCGACGGCCTCAAGGCCGCCGGCGAGGCCACCCTGAAGTCCGTCACCCTCGTCACCACCAAGCCCAACGCCGGCCTCGACCGCAGCGTCGACCAGTGGACGCTGCTGTTCAACGGCCCGGCCCGCGAGGCCGTCCAGCGCTTCCCGAAGAACATCAACGTCGCCGCGACCCTCTCCATGAGCGGCCTCGGCTTCGACGACACCTGGGTCCAGGTCGCCGTCGACCCCCTGGCGCAGCGCAACAGCCACAAGGTCATCGTGGAGGGCGACTTCGGCCGCGCGCGCATCGAGGTGGAGAACCTGCCCAGCCCCACCAATCCCCGCACGAGCCACCTGGCGAGCCTGTCGGCCATCGCGTTGCTGCGGCGCATCCTCAGTCCGGTCGAGATCGGGGCGTGAGCGGGGACGCTCCGGGGCCGCCCCCTCGCCACGTCGTGGTCGCGTCGTCGAAACGGTCGGGGGAAGTGGGAGAAACGCCAAATAAGCCGGCCTCCGTCGAACGGGCATGAAGCGGACCCTCCTGGGCCTGTTGACGTTCGCCCTCCTGGCCGCGCCCGGCGCCGCCGCCCAGGCGACGTTCGCGGACGAGCCGATCACCATCGATCCCGCCGGCAGCCACGACCTCACCGTCACCGTCACCGCCGCCTGCGCCGACATCCTCTCCGGCGGCGGCAGCCTGAGCGTCGACGTCAGCACCAGCGGCCTGCCCGACTGGTTCGGCGCCGGCACCGCCACCGCCGAGTTCGCCATCACGGATTGCGCCCCGCCCGAGGCGACCGTGAGCAAGGACGTCACGATCACCTTCACGCCCACCGCCGACGCCCTCGGCCTCGACCCCTACCCCTTCGAGGTCGTCGCCGGCGGGGAGTCGTTCCCCTTCACGGGCCCCATCCAGGTCGGCTACGCCGACGGCCACACCATGAGCATGACGATGGACTTCCCGTACACCCTCACGGACGCCGACGAGGGCACGCTGACGTGGGACATCACCATCGACGTCACCGCCAACAGCCAGACCATGGTGATGTTCCAGAACCTCCAGACCAGCGTCGGCACCCTCTCTGGCGTCAACCACCAGATCTTCGACGTGGAGACCGGCGACACCACGCGCACCATCACCGCCACCTTCCAGGCACCCGACTTCGAGTGGGAGGAGGCGACCATCAAGTTCTGGAACTACAGCCACTGCCTGAAGGGCACCGACTGCCCCCCCACCAACAGCCAGAACATGACGTGGGTCATCACCAACGGCGCCACCAGCACCCCTGCTGGCGGCGAGACGGACGGTGGCGAGGAGGAGAGCCCCGGCCTGCCCCTCGTCGGCCTGCTCGTCGCCGTCGGCGCCGCCGTCGTCGTGGCCCGCCGCCGCGCGTAGGCTCGCGTGACATGGCTCGCCGACGGACCCCGGCGCACGGCGTCGGGCTTCGTCGTCCCGCAGGAGGCGTCCCTGCCCGGACTGCACAGCTCCGGCCAGGACACCCTGCACGTCGGCCACCGCGCCACCATCGCCGGCGACGTGCGCCACGCCGGTGCCGTCGTCCTGGGGCACTCGGTCCGCGTGCACGGGGGCGTGCACGGGGGCCACGAGGTCGTCGTCGGTGCCCGCGGCCACGTCCGGGGCCCCGTCACTGCCCGTGGCCGCGTCGTCGTGCAGGCGGGTGCCGTCGTGGACGGGGACGTCCGGGCGGGCGGTGACGTGCTGCTGCTGGGCGACTGCCGCGTCGGCGCCGTCGAGGCCGGCGGGGACGTGATGGTGGTCGGCGCGCCGGCGGCGGGCGGACTGCGGCCTCAGGGGCGCGTTGTGACGCGGCCGTGGTAGGTCCACGATGCGGTCGCTGAACCGGACTACGTAGATTCACGTACCTCCCCCACGCCGGCTTTTCCTTCCCTCCTGGATGGCCTCCCATGGACTCCGACGTGCTGTGCCTCGTGCGGGCCATCACCACCCTCGAACGCACCGCCGGCATCCACCCCGTCGGCTTCGGCCTGGAGCGGCGCCTCTGCACCCACCTCGGCGTCGGCCCCGAAGGGCTGCGGCGCATGGTCGCCAAGGCGGAGGCGGCGCGCGTGCTCGTCGCGCCGGGCCTCCCCGGACCCACCGGCGAGCGGAGGCGGCACCCCTACCACCTGTCGGCCAAGGGGTGGGGGCTCGCGGGCGTCCTGGCGGCGTAGCCGGCCGGCTCAGGCCACGCGCCCTCGGCCAGAATCGGTCCTGGCGTCGCGACGCGTACCCTTCGCTCCGCTCAGGCCACGCGCCGCACGTCGCTCGCCTCCAGCACGACGTAGCCACCCTCGTCGCGCCCCAGTTGGCCCCGCACCACGATGCGCTGCCCCTGCAACGCGCTCGGGTCCTTGCCCACCAGCACGCCCAGCACGTGGCCCTGGTCCTCCAGCCGCAGCATGAAGCCGTCCTTCCACGGCAGGACGTCCTGGACCTCCCCCTCCGTCTCGACGCGCACGCCGTCGCGGCCGCGCAGTTCGCCGATGCGGTAGCGCTCCAGGTACGGCTCCGCCTTGTCCCACAGGCTGCGGAACTCCGTCTCCAGCCGCTCCACGATGGCGGCGTCCGTCGTCAGCAGCCCCAGGGAGCCCGCGCGGGCGCCCCCCGGCAACAGGAGGGCGCGGCCGGCCTGGGCGTCGAGGACGAACTCGGCGCGCACCGGCGGCGCCTGCCGAACGTCGCAGTCGTTCTGGACCTGCGCGTCCACGAGGCCGGAGGCGACGACGCGGGTGCCGGCGGGGACCTGCACGCCCTGCACGTCGCGGGCGACGACCACGGGTGCGTCGAACTCGGAGACGCGCCAACCGGTCGTCAACTGGAATGCGCCGGCGGCCGGAGCACCGCGGGCGGCGGTGCCCGCGGCGGGGCGGCGCGCCAGCACGAGGGCGGCCCCGGCGCCGGCTGCCGCGCCGACGAGCAGGGAGAGGGCATCCAACATCCGAGGGCTCGGACGAGGGGTGGGGCCTTCAGGGTGCCGGACGGGCCGCGCACCCCGCAGGCCGTTCGGAAACCCTCAAACCTCCCCTCCCGGTCGTTGCGTCCGTGAACCCTTGTGACCGAGCTGACCTTCCTGGGAACCGGCGGTGGCCGGTTCACGACGATCAGCCAGCTCCGCCAGACCGGCGGCCTCTACGTGCGCGACCGGGGGTTGCGCTGCAACATTGACCCCGGCCCCGGCGCCCTGGTGCACATGCACCGCTACGGCCTCGACCCCACCAAGACCGACAGCATCCTGGTGAGCCACAGCCACCCCGACCACTGCACGGACGCCGTCGTGCTGCTGGAGGGCATCACCCGCGGCGGCCTCGACCGCAAGGGGACCCTCGTGGCCGCCAAGAGCGTCCTGCGCGGCGAGAAGCTCCCCGACGGCCGCACGCTGGGGCCCGTGGTGGGCTCCTTCCACCAGAAGATGGTGGCCGACCTGCACGAGGTCGGCCCCGGCGACAAGGTGCGGCTCAACGGCATGTACGACGTGGAGGCCACCAAGCAGGACCACTCAGACCCCGCCACGGTGGGCTTCCGGATGCGCCTCACCCACGGCCAACTGTCGTACATCATCGACACCCAGTACTTCGACGGCCTGGCCGACTGGCACCAGGGCAGCCGCGTCGTGGTGTGCCAGATGACCCGCGGCGGCTCCGCCCGCGTGCCGTGGCACATGTGCACCGACGACGTGGAACGCCTCGCCGAGCAGATCCAGCCCCGCCTGCTGCTGCTGACCCACTTCGGCTACAAGACCCTCAAGGAGGGCGACCCCGGCACCTGGGCGCAGCGCATCACCGACCGCACCGGCGTCCCCACCGTGGCCGCCCGCGACGGCCTGCGCGTCACGGCGGGCAGCAGCTTCGAGATGGAACTGCTGGGTGGCCCCCCCGCAGCGGCACACGACAAGTCTTAAGCGGCCGCCGCCGGCTCGAAGCGCGATGGCCGCCTCCCCCCGCGTCCTGCTGCTCATCCTGAGCGGCGGCCTCGTCCTGGCGGGGCTCGCGCTGGGGGCGGAGAGCCAGGTCGAGACGTTCCTGAAACCGGAGCAACTGGAGAGCGGCTTCGCCGACACCCCCGACGCCGGCGGCAACCTCGTCGTCCTGACCGGCCTCCTGGTGGCCCTCGGCGTCATGCTGGGCGCCGTCTGGCTCAGCCGCCGCCCCGCCCTGCACCGCGCCGCCCCCGCCGTCGGCCTGTTCCTCAGCACCTTCCTGCTCGTCGTGCTGCTGCAGTCGTCGTGGCCCAACTACAACGCAAGCGACGCCGCCCGCACCGCCGTCTTCAGCATCACGCCCCTGATCAGCAACGGCGCGGCGGTCCCCAGCGTCTTCGTCGGCCCCCTCGCCCTCGTGCTGCTGGCCGCCCTCGGCGTCGCCGCCAGCGGGGGCGCCCTGCTGCGCGCGCCCGCCGGCGCCGGCCGGGGACGCGGGGGTGCCGTCGACCCCGCCGTGGCCGTCCCCCGGGTCGTCGGCCTCCACCTCACCGCCGCCCCCTTCCTCTGCGTCCTCGCCGTCGGCAGCGTCGCGCTGATGCTGGAACTGCCCGACGACGACCCCGCCGCCGGCCCCTACCTGTTCGTCCTGCCCGTCGTCGCCCTCGCCTGCCTCGGCCTCCTCGTCACCGGCGGCCTGCGCGTGGCCCACCTGCACGCCTACGCCCGCGACGCCCGCCTCGTCGACGTGGCCCGCGAGGCGTGGGCGGGCCTGCGGCGCGCCGAGTGGGTGCTGCTGGGCGTCCTCGTGGGCGCCGCCCTGCTGGCCGCCCTGCTGGAACCCATCGACCTCGACGCCCTCCAGGCAGGCCGCACCTTC
>JANQNI010000082.1 GCA_028289805.1 Thermoplasmatota archaeon
CCTCGAGGCGCATGGCGGCGTCGATGCTGGCGCTCATGCCCTCCTCGTACATCTGGATGGCGCGGCGGCTGACGCCCGCGACCTTCGCCATCACCCCGAGGCTGAGGCCGCGCGCGGCGCGCTCGGAGCGCAGCCGGTCGGTGTCCAGGTGGACGTAGAAGCCGCCGGGGGCGGCGACCACCATCGGCGCGTCGCCGCCGAGGGCGTACTCCGTCAGCGTGTTGGGGGTGACGATGGGGATGTCGTGGCGGCAGTAGACGACGCCGTCCTCCAGCGGGCCGGTGCCGGCGCGCAGCCCCACCAGGACGGGGCGGGCCTCCAGGAACTTGCACAGGACCTTGATCTCCCGCGCCACCGGCTCCGACAGGGCGTCCACGTTGGTCAGGACGCGCAGGATGACGAGGTCGTTGTCGCGGCGCGCGACGAGGTCGAAGCTGACGGGGCGCAGGTCGCAGCGTTCGCTGACGGCGAAGCCTGCCCGGGCGAGGACGGTGCGGACGTGCTCGATCAACTCCACGCGCGCCACAAGCGCACCAGGGATTGACCTTCTACAAGAACCGTTTGGTCGTGGCCGGGGGGACCAAGCCCCTGCGGCCGTTCGGACCATTCCACCCGTTCCGGCCACTGCTAATGCCGCGTGGGGACGAGTCAGACCCATGGCATCGCCCCGAACGAACGCCGTCATCGGCTGGAGCCTCGCCGTCCTCGCGCTGCTGTCCTCCGCCGTGGCGGCCGTCGAGGCGTACCTCCAGGGGTATCCCACCCCGTTGAGCATCGTCACCGCCCTCCTGCTCGTCGGCACCGCCATCGCCTGGCCCCTCGTCACCGCCGAGCGAACCGCCCCGACCGGACTGCCGACCTGCCGGGAGTGCGGCCACACCGCGTGGGGCTTCACCGAGTTCCGCTTCTGCATCCACTGCGGGTCCACCCGCGTCACCAGCAGCCTGCCGTGAGGACCCGGCGCGCGTTCCGGCGGCTCACCAAACCCTCCAAGGCCCCCGACGCCCCCACGAGGAGGCATGCACGCCGCCCCAGCCCAGACCGCGCCGCAACCGCGCCGCCCCCGGACCGAGACGGTGCCGCGATGATCGTCCCCGACGACGACTGGGCGGGCCGCGACTACCTCGACCGGTTCACCGACCGCGGCGTCCTGTGCCGCGAGTCGTCGCGCAAGGCCCACCCCGGCAGGCGCCGCGGCGGACGACGGCCACGCCGCAGTTCGTAGACGACGCGGGCAGAGCCCACGGCGCGACCCCGGCCGGCCCCACGGACAGGCGACGTCAGTCGCGCAGTTCGTAGATCACGTCCCGGAGCCCGTGCTTCACCGCGTCCGCCACCTCGAGGAGGGCGTACACCGCCGCCGCCGCAACGCGGATGGCCGGCTCGGCGTTGTCCGAGACGGCAGCCAGGTGCCGGAGGGCCTCCCTGCGTGGCTCCATGGCCGCCGCACCTGGAGGGAGATGAAGAAGGCGTCGAGGCACATACGGCCAAAAAACCACCCACAAAGGACCCCCGGAATCGTCACCTTTGTATCCGGGGCCCGATTCTAGGGCCTGGGGTGAGCCATTGAACCGTGTGGCCCTTACGCATGAGATCGAGCACGACGAGACCCAATACCCGGTTGCCGCGTCGAACGTGGAGATCGTCGTGGACTTCGCCGTCAACGACGTTCCCGAGGTTGCACAGCGCCGCTTCTTCGCCGAGGCCCTGCGGAGAGCCGCCGACGGCGTGGACGGGGGCGAGGGCACGTTCACCGAGCTGATGGAGGGCGAGAAGGCCCCCGGCGACGTGCAAGCCGAGGCCGCCTCCTGGGTGGTCCCCGCGGACCTGCACATGAAGAGCGGCAAGGCCGCCCACCGCTTCCTCGCTGCCGCCGCCGAACTGGCCGAGCAGGGGCAGGTGCCCACCACGCAGGAGGTCGCGCAGAAGGCCGGGATGAGCCTGCCGCCCGTGTACCGCTACATCGACGGGGAGACGGAGGCGGGCGCGTACCTGGCGCCCCTCATCCGCGTGGAGAAGCGCGGCCGCGCCTACACCATCGACGTGACGCCCCTGGGGCGCCTGGTGGCCCAGCGCATCCGGGACGGCGGTCTGCCCAGCTGAGCAGGAACGCCCCTTCCCCCCTCTTTCCTGGACCGGCCCCGCCTGTCCGAGGACGCCCATCTCGGTGCGCTCCTCCGGCAGGCACGTGCCACGTCTCGGGGCTCCGCCCCTGAGACCCCCGAGGGCCGCCGACGCTACGCGCCGACGACCCACGAGCCCCTACCGAAGGATGCCCATCTCGGTGAGCTTCTCCGGCAGGTACGTGTCGGTCACGAAGTCGAGACCGTACTTGGCCAGCGCCTGCTGCTCGGACTTCTTGCCCAGTTGCAGTTGGTACTCGATCTCGCCGCGCCACAGCTCGTCGTCGAAGCGGGGGTCGGCCAGCTCGGACTTCAGCGCCTCCACGTCCCGGTCCGTGAGCTTGTCGCTCGGGAGGTCGTAGTTGGTGATGTCGCTGGGCGTGATGCCGAGGTACTGCGCCGTGGGGGTGGCGAGGTACTCGCTGATGTGGGCGGTCTTGATGGCGCCGTAGGCGACGGACGCGAAGATGCGGTAGCTCCAGGGGTCGCCGTCCGTGAAGACGATGACCGGCAGGCCGCTTTCCTCGTTGAGGCGCTTCAGCAGGCGCCGCGTGGAGCGGGCCGGCTGGCCCTTGAGGTGGACGAGGCCGCAGTTGGCGCTGGTGTCGAAGCCGTTCTCGGCCAACCGGGCGAACATACCACCGGTCTCGATGGCGACGACGAAGTCGACGTTGACGTCCTTGAACCGGAGCCGGTCCGGCTCCACGTTGTAGGGGATGTTGTAGCCGGCGTCGCCCACGTCGTCCTGGCAGTGGATGGTGCGGCGCGACCCGGTGCGGGTGGTCTCGACGACCTTCAGGTCGCCGGTCATGGCGGCGCCGTTCTCCTCCGGCCGCAGCTTGAAGTCTTCGCGCAGCCGCCCCGTCATGACCTCCAGGTCCTCGGCCAGGCCGTCGCTCTCGTTCTGGGCGCCGAACTTGCCCATGTCCCAGCCCTCGCTGATGTAGTACATCTCACGAAGCGTCGACGACTTCTCGTTGGCCACCATGTCCTTGATGAACTCGGACATGTACATGGTGCGCAGCAGCATGTAGGCGCCGTCCGTCTTCATGGCGGAGCGCGTCGTCATGCCGGCACCGTACTTCCAGACGCGGTGCATGTCGTCGAAGACGATGTTGCTCTTGTTGCGGCTGGCCAGTTGCAGCTCCGGGATGCTGCCGGCCTTGAGGTGCTCGTAGATCCGCCCGGCGATGCCGTCCATCGACTTGATGGCGGCGGCCTCGCGTTGCTTCTTGGTCAGGGGCCTGCCGCCCGCGTCCGTGCTCATTCTTCGCCTCCGTGCCAGGGGTCTGCTCCCACAACGTTGATTTCGTTGATGCCCTCCACGTACAGGTCGAGCCCGTCCAGGTCGCCCTTGCCGACGCCGGCCACGTCGAAGCGGATCTCCGCCTTGGCCGCGGGCTCCATCTTGGGCACGTCCCACAGGAGGTATCGCTCGGCGACCTTCCGGGGCGCCGGCTCCGCCTCGACGAAGACGGCGTTGTCGGGCAGCACGGCGTAGAGCTTGAAGCCCTGGGCCTTCTGCTTGTAGTTGGTGATGGTGAGCGTGCCCTTGCCCAGGTAGGCCTGCTTGGGCTTGACGGGCTCCGCGGGGACCCCGGGGACTTCGGCCGGGGCCTCGACGGGGTCGCCGTCGAAGGCCTCCAGCGTCAGTCCGCCGGCGGCCGAGGTCGGTACCGGCAGCGGCGCCGCCTTGGGTGCGAGGGTGGCCCCCTCCAGCTTGGCGTACTCGGCGGACACGTCGTCGATCCACACCACGTCCATGATCTTGCAGACGATGGGCGCCAGGTCCACCTCGGGCTTGCGCAGCATGGTGCTGGCCTTCTTGTTGATCTCGGGCAGGATCTTGGTGACGAGGTCGAACTTCTCGGACACCTTGGCGCGCTTGGCCTTCTTCTTCAGGTGCCGGCCCAGGCCGCGGGCGGCATCCTGCAGCGCGAGCTTGATCTCCTTGTGGATCTCCTCCATGGGCGCGATGGCCTCCTTGGCCTCGCTCGTGAAGGGGACCTTGGTGCTGGCGACGTGGACGAGGATGATGGCGGGGCCGACGGGGGTGCCCTTGCCGCCGCGCTGCTCCAGCCCGTAGCGGCGCCAGTCGACGGCCTGCACGCCCAGGGTGCCCTCGCAGCCACCCTGCTGGTACAGCAGCGGCACGCGGTTGGCGAAGCGCAGGATGCGCACCTGCCCGTCCCTGGGCAGGGTGCCGCCGTAGACGACGCCCACCTCGACCTGGAACGGGTGGCCACCCCACACGGAGGGCGGGCGGGTGACGGTGGCGATGTACTCCGGGGAGACGTCCTCGGTCTCCTTCTTCAGGCCGCGGCGCACCAGGGTCTCGCCGATGGGGGCGAGGCAGTCCGTGGGCGGCGCCATGATCTTGACCTTCCCGAAGGCGGCGTGCAGGCGCCGCGCCTCGTCGCGGGTGAGGTCGCCGGGGGCGACGTTCTCCACCTTCGCCTCCGCCAGCAGCTTCTTGGCGGTGTCGGCGCCGACGCTGCTGAACTCCTTCTGGAGGAAGGTGGTCATCTTGCGGTACTCGCTGTGCTTGGCCATCTTCAGGATGGTGCCCAGCTCCGTGCCCAGCGGGTGCGGCTTGATGGCCTCCGTCTTCGGAGGCACCTCGTCGCTGGCGCGGTCGAAGACGAACGCCTGCCCCGTCGGGTCGGTGAAGGTGATCTTTGCGTGGGGGTTGACGATGGACGTGGAGCGCAGGTACTCGAAGACCGACTGCTTGCCGCCCTGGTAGCGCGCCTTCAGGACGACCTCGATGCGGGTGCCGTGGGGCTTCTCCCAGTGATCCAACTCCGTGGAGAACGTCTTGGGCTGGTTCGTCTTCGTGTCGATGGCCAACTCCATGCGCACCGCGGGCTTGCCGTGGCCAATCTTGCTCGTGACGAAGGCGTGGTGGCCCGTCGTGATCTGGCCGTACAGCACCACCGCCGAGATGCCGATGCCCTGCTGGCCGCGCGACTGGCGGATGGCGTGGAAGCGGGAACCGTACAGCAGGCGCGCGAAGATGTTGGGCATCTGCTTCTTCACCACGCCGGGACCGTTGTCCTCGATGACCAGCGTGTACTCCCCGTCGTGCTCCGTCGGCGAGACGGACACCGCGATGTCCGGCAGGATGTTGGCCTCCTCGCAGGCATCCAGTGCATTGTCCACCGCCTCCTTGACCGACGTGATGAGCGCCTTGGTGGGGCTGTCGAAACCGAGAATCTGCCGGTTGCGCTCGAAGAACTCCGCGACGCTGATCTCCTTCTGGCCCTTGGCAAGCTCCTCCGCGATGGCGGCCACTACGACATCACCTCGTGCATCCCAGGCAGTCCAGGGGCTGCGGGCTTGAAAACGGTTTCAGGGGCGTCCGCGGGGGCGGCAGGGATTCGAGAACGCACGCCCGAGCCCGGCAAGGGGGAGTCGGGGGACCTGGTGCCGTCGGTGAAGGAGTAGCCCCCACCGAATCAACCCGAGCACGGCTGCCACTTGGCAGTTCTTTCCCCTCTCCTCCTTCACCCGGGGTACGCCAGGAACGGTTGGGTCGAGTGACTTGTTGGGTGGGCCCCGTTCGCATTTCAAGTGAGCATCAGATCGTGTCGCGGCAGGAAACGCGCGACGGCCGTTATCACTCGGCAGGGGAGCGACGTAGCGCACCTTCATCGGGCACCGGCACGATGGGATCCGCCAACACTGGATATGTCTTCAATTCAATACGAAGATCCGTGTTGTTGTGCAGGTAAGCCACGGCCGCACTCAAGTGAGTGACGGCGTTTGCACCTTCGTAAGTGATGATGGCGTTCATGATGCCAAGGGCGGTGCCGTCGGCCAGGATGACCGGACTGCCTGAGTCTCCCGGAATGCTAGGCGGCGCAAAACGGGCGAGCGTCGTCCACTCAGCAGAGGGTGCAAAGGGCGTGGTGGGGGCGGCCGTAGTTCCTTCTCGTGCATCGGCTGCACTGCCAGCGGGCCCATCCTGGCCAGCGTCGCGAAGCGAGGAGTTGCCCGAAGTAAGCACGTGTACGTTGGCGCCAGGCGGCGCTTGCAGAATCCCGATTGGTCCGCCCCAATGCAGCAGCGCCGGATGGACCAGGTTGCGGGCCTCATCGGGCACCGCCACAAGGGCGAAGTCATTGGCCCAACCCTCATCGGTTGCCATCTTGTCCGAGCATACGTCGCTTTCATCAACGGTGCCCCAGGAACAATAGACAAGCGTCCCTGTGACCGCCCCGGCAGCAATGCTCACCGGGTCGCCGATGGCAAAGCCGACTAGACAGTGACTCGCGGTGCCAAGATAGAGCGTATGGTTATCGGGCGTTGAGAAGACGAAGTTCGCCGTGCAATCCCCGGAAGTGGAGCCGTCGACGATCTTGACGCCTGGTCGGACGACCGCCTCACCAAGATCGGGCCACCCTGGCGAAAACACCTGAGCCGGCCCCGCATCGTCCGGGGCAGAATCAGCCGAGCCTTCCGATTCTTCATTGGGCACCTCACCCAGACAGCCTGAAAGAGCCAAGGTCGCCAAGACGAGCGTCATCAGGTGGTGGCCCACGGTACCATCAACCATGCGCTTGTGATATTGAGTGGGTACTTCTTGGTTTCGCGACCGAGGTGCTCATCAGCGGAAATAGCGGAGGTCCACGCGACGGACAATCGCCCGCCTAACTAGTCCTTCAGCAGTTTCCCCCTCAAGGGCCGATGGCATTCCTGTTGGCATCGCCATGATGTGAATCTGGCCGCACCATCGCATTCACCATTCCAGCCGCATCTGCCCCACGCTCCACCCCCACCCACCCTCGGAACACTCAACGCCGACATCACAACCCCCGCCTCCGCTTGACGAGCAGCGACACCCAAACCAACGGCTGGCACCCCTGCACCACCGCCGGCAGCTCGACCCCGTAGCCGATCAGATCCCGCTGCGCAGCGACATGGACCCCCACGCACCACACGAACGAAGGTTCGTCGCTGCGGTAGTGCCGCCGCATCCACCCCCAGCCCCCCTGTCCCGGTCGCCAGCCCACAAGCCCCCCGCATTCCAGGCACCGCATTCGTGTGGCGGCCCACCGCCCC
>JANQNI010000107.1 GCA_028289805.1 Thermoplasmatota archaeon
CTGGAGTGCGCCTCGACCAGCGCCTCCGGGTACGCCCCCGTGGACCGGGTCGAGCCCCACCTGCCCGACACCGTGCGGACCCACGGAGGCAGCACCACGGTCGTCAACGTCCACCTCTGGCACTGCCGCAGCCTCCTGCTGGACCACGGCGCCCCCAAACCGGACGCCTGGCTCCACGCCGTCGTGGTGCCCCTGCGCAGCACGAACGGGAGCTACCAACTCTACCTCCTTGAACTGGGATCCAGCGACGCCGGACTCCTGGAGAGCCCCGGAGACCACGGCATCCCCACCCTCCTGGCCACCTACCGGCACGAGACCACCGCCGGCATCGACCGGCGCACCGTGCACGGCGACGGGACCACCTACCAACTGGACGGCGGCACGCACGAACGGGTGCCTGCGACCCCCAGCGCCGTGGCACCGAAGTGGTTCCTGGCCGGCCCCCACGCCGAGGTCGCCCTCGAACTCCGACTCCAGACGCACGCGGCCGAATTCACGGTCCACCCCGCCGTCCTGCGCGCCGACGGCGGCGTCCTGGAGGCCATCCACGGCCCCGCCTCGCCCCAAGCGCTCTCCACCAGCACCGCGAATTTCCTCCTCCAACACCGACCCTCGTGAAGGAGACCCCATGAAGCCATTGAGGAACCCCCATGACACGAAGAAGAACGAAACCCGTTGCGACCTTGCTCTGCGCCCTCGTCCTGCTGCCCGCGACGACGGCCCACATCGACCCCGACGACCCGAACCCCCCCGAGGCCCAGGCCCCGAGCGAGTGGGACAACCCGACGCTCTCGCTCCAGGACGTCCAGGGGCACGCGGAACACCTCCCGCGATGGGACCTCCACTGGACTGGCCCCAACCCGTCCACAGACCCGCCCGCAGACCAGTCCACAGACCCGCCCACCCTTGAGGGAGAACCCCTGCCCTCGACGGGAGACGACCTCGTGCACCAGATTCTGGAACAGGCCTTCCATTGCGGCACCGGGTTGTACAACAACAATCCCGGCCCCGACGGTGCCCAACCGGTCAGCGTCGAGGAGAACCACATCATCCTGTTCGTGCCCTCGGAGGTGGCGATCCTGCCCCACAGCCTCACACCGGTCGACTTGAGCTCCTTCGTGGCGGTCCCTACCGGCGTCCACGTGGGCCTGTGCGGCACCCCCGGAATGCGCGACCCGAACGGGTAGAACACGGACGCACCGTGTCCTGCGGCGGCCGTGCCGTCGCGGGACACGGGCCTTGCGTACCCCGCCTCGTGTGGCGGCCACGCCTGAACGTTGCCCACCCCCTACCGAACCGCCACGGCTGCACCCGCCCTGCCAGCCAACACGCCGGGATGCCCGCTTGCTGCGGGGCGGCGGATCGCTTCACAAACCCAACCCGCGCAAATTCATAATCCAGTAGGATACGTTATGAATGCGAGGGGGCGATTGGACCGCGTGGACGAACGCGGGCCCACGGCAACACCACCCCCGGTCGCTGGCGGCCCCGGCGCCAAGACGAAGCGCAAGCAGGTGCTCAGCGTCTCCCTCTCACCGGACCTGGTGCAGGCGCTGGAGCGACGCCGCGCAGACGGCCAGGGACGCTCCGAGACGGTCCGCGCAGCCCTGCGCCTGTTCCTGCACCGGGATCGGCACGCCGGCGACGCCCCGAGGGACGCCGTGGTGGTGATGCAGTACGCCGACCATGCCCGCGCCGCCGCGTCGGGCCTGCGCGACCGGCACGAGGCCCTGG
>JANQNI010000112.1 GCA_028289805.1 Thermoplasmatota archaeon
CTCGGGTTCGGGGACGAAGAAGTAGCGCGGGGCGTCGGGGTCCTGGAGCTTGCCATCCTCGGCGTCCAGGTTCTCCATCGACACCGCCACGTCCTTCTCGGTGAGGCCGAGGCCGATCCAGAAGGCGCGCATCGCCTCGGCGCGGTAGCCGCGGCGGCGCAGGGCGGCGAGCGTCGGCAGGCGGGGGTCGTCCCAGCCCTCGAAGACGCCGGCCTCGATCTCCTTGCGCATCCAGCTGGTGCTGAACTTGCCGAACTCGTGGACGGACACGCGGCCCCAGTAGAGGGTCCGGGGGTAGTCCCAGCCCATGTGGTCGTACAGGAAGCGCTGCTTGCGCGTGGAGTCCATGAGGTCCTTGCCGCGGATGATGTGGGTGACGCCCTGGAGGTGGTCCTCGACGGCGCTCTCGAAGTCCAGCAGGGGCCAGCAGCGGTGGCGGGGGATCTCCCCGGCGGCCTCGCGGGGGTGGACGGCGTCGTCGGCGACGATGCGGAAGGCGGTCCAGTCGCGCAGGGCGGGGTCCTTGTGCTGGATGTCGGTCTTGACGCGCAGGACGGCCTCGCCCTGGCCGTACGTGCCGTCGAGCATCTTCTCGAACGCCTCCTGCTGCGCGTCGGCGGCCACGTCGCGGTGCTCGCAGGCCTCGCCGGCGTTCTTCCGGGCGCGCCAGTCCTCGGCGTCGCAGGTGCAGACGTAGGCGCCGCCGGCGCCGATGAGGAGGCGGGCGTGCTCGTGGTAGGTCTCGATGCGGTCGCTGGCCTTGACGACGCGGGCGGGCTCGGCGCCGGCGAGCCAGGTCCAGTCCTCCAGGCACATCGCGTAGCCGTTCCAGCCGCGCGCCTCGTCCCAGAGGGGGGGCTTGACCTGGGGGTCGGTGTCGTCGAAGCGCAGCACCACGTCGGCGTCGTGCATGCGGGCGTACTCGGCCATGACGGCGACGCCGCGGCCGTGGCCGAGGCTCAGGGGGCCGTTGGGGTTGGGGGCGAAGCGCAGGACGACCTTGCCGACCTCGTCGGCGCCGGGCAGGGGCTTGAGGCCGCTCTGCTTCTCCTTCTTGCGGACCTCCAGCAGTTCGGGGGCGTCGGCGGCGAGCTCGGCCTTCTGCGCCTCCAGGCCCATGGCGTTGACCGCGTCGCCGGCGGCCAGCAGCGCCTGCATCACGGCCTTGGGGTCGCCGCGGAACTCGGGGTGGCCCCCCATGACGCGGCCGACGAGGCTCTTGGCCTGGCAGGTGCCGCCGTGCTGGACGGCGTTCTGGAGGCAGTAGCGGCGCGCCACGGCGGCGAGGTCGTCGCTCACGAGGCGGCGACCTGGGGCGTCCTCTTAAGGGACTTGGGGGCGCCGAACCGGGCGCGCACCCACCGCCGCATCGGCTCCTCGAAGCGGTGGTAGGCGGGGCCGGCCACGAGGAGGACGACGAGGACGTCGATGAGGACGAAGGTGGGCGTCCAGCGGGGGTAGACGCCCGTGACGCCGGCGAGGATGCCGGCGAGGTAGCGGGCGATGGGGATGTGGAGGATGTAGACGGCGAAGCTGACGCGGCCGAGGTGCTGGACGCGGGGGTGGCGCAGGAAGGCGCCGGTGCGGCCGCTGCGGTGGATGCTGGTGGCGATGAGGGCGACGAACAGGGGCGCCAGGAGGCCGTTGTGGACGTAGGGGCTCCACCCGGCGGGCAGCCACAGGAACAGGCCCAGGATCGCGGCGCCCAGGAGGGCGAGGGTGGGCCGGGCCTTGAGCCACGCCACGTCGAGGGCGTCGCGCTTCCAGAGGAAGCCGGCGGCGACGCCGACGATGAACTCGGGCAGCCGCACGAGGGGGTTCTTGTGGAAGACCTCGGTGGCGAGGGCGCCCATGTCGGAGTGGTGGACGTAGACCCAGGCGCCGAGTTGGGCCGCGGCGAAGGCGGCGGCGAGGACGGTCCACAGCGCGGCGGTGCCCCGGCGCCGCAGCAGGAAGCACAGCAGCGGGAAGGCCAGGGCGAAGAACACGGTGGCGCTGACGCTCCAGCCGGGGCAGTTCCAGGTGCAGGCCAGGTCGGGGAACCAGGCCTGGAGGAGGAAGACGTGGACGAACCAGGTCTTCAGGACGTACAGCGGCTCCCCGAGGTGCTTGGCGACGAAGAACGGCGCGTAGAGCAGCAGCCCCAGCAGGTACAGGGGGTACAATCGCGCCATGCGGCCGACGGCGAAGCGCCACGCGGCGGGGCTGCGCCACCGCGCGGCGCCGTAGGCCTGCACGAGCACGAAGCCGGAGAGGACGAAGAAGAACGACACGGCCGCCGTGCGCATCAGCATCGTGTTGAGCCACGTGGAGGCGTCGGGCAGCCAGTCGACCGTCTCGTGCAGGACGAGGACGTGGAGGGCCGCGACGAAGCGGAAGCCGGTCAGCGCGTCCGTCGGGCGCCCCACGGGTTCCCCGGGGGGTGGCCGGGTATGAAGGGATTTCCGTCCCTGGGCCGCTCCCCCCGTCCGCCGGGAATCGCTATTCA
>JANQNI010000129.1 GCA_028289805.1 Thermoplasmatota archaeon
CGCGTCGTCGTTGATGCCGCGCATCAGGGGCGTCTGGCTGCGGATGGTGGCGCCCGTGCGGCGGATGCGGCGGATGGCGGCCTGCACGGCGGGCGTCGAGAGTTCGACGGGGTGGTTGAAGTGGGCCATGAAGGCCAACTGGATGCCGGCCTTGCCGACGGCCTCGAAGGCGGCCAGCACGTCGTCGGCGCCCTTGTCGCTGACGTACTTGTAGGGCCAGTAGGTGAGGCTCTTGGAACCGATGCGGATGGTCTGCAGGTTGGGGGTGCGGCCCGCCTTCTTGGCCGCCACGAGGGCGTCCAGGTAGGAGCGGATGATGCGGGGCGCCATCACCATCGGGTCGCCGCCGGTGAAGAGGACGTCGGTGACCTCCGGGTGCTGCTCCAGGTACTCGATGAGGACGTCGACCTCCTTCATCTGGAACTTCATGTCGTCCAGGCCGACGAACTGGGGCCAGCGGAAGCAGAAGGTGCAGTAGGCGTGGCACGTCTGGCCCTGGCTGGGGAAGAACAGCACCGTCTCGTGGTACTTGTGCTGCATCCCGGGCAGCTTCTGGCCGTACAGGTCGGGCACGTTGTGCTCCATCTGGCCCGCCGGGTGCGGGTTGAGCTTGTGGCGGATCGTGTTGGCGACCTCGAGCAGGCGCGCGTCGTCGTCCGGGTGCTCCCGCAGCGCCGCCGCCATCGTCTCGAAGTCCTCCTCCGCCAGCATGCCGCGCTGGGGGAACGTCAGCACGAACATCGGGTCGTCGGGGACGTTCTCCCAGTCGATGAGTTCCTCGACGACGTAGTTGTTGGTCTTGAAGGGGAAGACGTGGCCGACCACCTCGACCTCGAACCGCTGCTCCTGCGACAGGTGGGCCTGGACCTCCGGGATGTTCCGGAAGTTGCGCAGGTCGTACGCCTTGTACTTCTTGGGCGGGATGCCCGGGACGGCCATCGGCGCGTCGGGGCCCTTGGGTTGGGTCGCGGTCACGTGCATGGGAACCTCCTGTGGCCGCCGGGAGCGGCCGGGGGCGGGTGGTCCGGGCAAGGAGCGGCGCAGCATCCATGCGGGAGCGCCGCGGGAACCCGGGTATGGCCCGAGGCCAGGCTTGGGGGTACTTGACCGTTGCCGACGCGTGCGCGCGCCCCAAAGAGCGCAGTCCCAATTCATCCATGGCCCCCCGTCATTAAATACGAAACACAAGAGAGGGTTCCAGGGCAATGATGCAATGATTCTCTTCAGCAACCCCGGCGGCTTCTTGGGTCGTCTGGTCGCGCAACGGCTCGTACGGTTCAACCACCCGATGGCCATGCTGGCCAGCCAGCCCGAGCGCATGGAGGAGATGATTGCCCAGCACGACCTGGACGTGCAGGTCCGCGACGCCCAGGGGTACGCGCAGCGGCCCCTGCGCAAGGCCCTCGGCGACGTGAGCACCCTGCTCCTGCTCGGCCGCGGCCACCGGGTGGACGAGGAGAAGGAGGCGGCGCTGCTGGAGGCCGCCGACGCCATCGGCGTCAACCACGTCGTCCGCATCAGCATGGCCGGCGCCGCCCCCGACGCCCCCAGCGAGGTGCTGCGCCGCCACGGGCGCGCCGACGCGGTGCTGCGCCGCAGCGACCTGCGCCACACCATCCTGCACCACCACCTGTACCACCAGGACCTCCTGGAGTTCGCCGCCGACGTGCGCGCGGGCAAGGACCTGCTCGACCCCACCGGCGGCACCCGCATCCCCTACGTCGACGTGCGCGATGTGGCCGACGGCGCCATCAGCGTCCTGACCCACGTCGTCCACCGGGGCCGCGAGCACCTCCTGACGGGACCGCGCTCCTGGGGCCTGTCCGAGGTCGCTGAACTGTTGAGCTACAACGTCGGTCACAACGTCCAGTCCCACGCGGTGGACGTGGAGAGCTTCGGCCAGCACCTGCTCCAGTCCGGCCACGACCTGGACGCCGCCAG
>JANQNI010000183.1 GCA_028289805.1 Thermoplasmatota archaeon
CTGCCGAAGAGCACGCCGCAACAAGCCCAAGCGGCTCCGGCTCCGACTTCACCGTCGTCACCTTCACCGCGGGCGGCACCCACACGCTGCGCTACACCCTCCCCGAGGACGGCCCCGTGCGGGCCCTCGTGCGCCTCCAGAACGGCGCCACCCTCGCGGGACTCCACCTGGAGGGCCTCGGCGACTGCGACGGTCGCGTCGCCCAGGGGGTTTCGGTCATCGCGCTCGGAAGCCTCGGCACGCCCCCCGCCCAGCGGATGCCCTCCTGCGGCGACCTGGAGGCCGGAACCCACCGGCTCACCCTCCGCAGCGACGACGCCACCGGAGCCGTCCGCATCGACATCCACGGCGCCACCCTCGGCGAGCCGACCGGCTGACCGCGAGGCCCAAGGACAACCCTCAAGCCCCCCTCCACCCCCTCCTGGCCCGTGGGGCTCCCCGCCTTCCTGATGCGCAAGCTGTACCAGCGCGGCAGCCTGCGCCAGACCGCCGACGGCTGCTTCGCATTCCGCATCCACAACCCCCTCGGCCCCGCCACCCTCCTGCGGCCCCCCCGGTTCGTCATCAACGGCATCCACTACGACCCCGCCGACGTTGACGCCGACGTCGACCTCGCAGCCATCGACGAGGACCACCCCCTCGCATTTCCGAAGGGAATCGGTTATGACCTCCGGTTCCCAGGTCACTTGTTGAGGGGAGCAAACCGCATCCACATGACCGTCCTGACCAAGGAGTTCGGCCAACTCGAACTCTTCGTCGAGGACAAGGAGGCGGACTTCTGCGAGGTGCCACATGTCGGTGAGGAGGAGTAGGAAGACACAGGGACGAATTGTCCATTCATCACCAACACGACTTATCAACCCTTTCCACACATCCCGAAGCCTGCTTATGCGGCACCGCAGGCATGAGCCCACACCCCTCCAAGGAGGGGCGAGTGGGTTCCATGAACAAAACCATCCTCCTGCTGGTAGCCAGCCTGCTGACCGCCCCGGCCGCGACGGCCACGACCGTCGAGTTCCTCTCCTGCACCCTGAGCACAGAGGAAGGGGAATGCTCCATGAACGGGCTCCCGCCGCTGCCCGTCGTGAACCGGGAGTACGACTGTCCCAAGGCGGACGTCAGCATCAACACCCACAACGAGGTCCCGGTCCGGGTCAACCCCCAGACCGAGTGCATCCACTGAACCAAATCGGATCCGCCCTCGTGGCGCTCTGCATGCTGCTGCTCCTGGTTCCCGGGGCAGCGGCGGAGGCGCCGAACCTGCGCTTCGAGCAGAGCGTCCACGAGGGCGACGTCACCGGCGTCGCGTCGCTCGCCGCCTTGGAGTACAACCAGATCGTCGGTGCCAAGGCCACCCTGACGTTCGAGTCCGCCGACATCGAATACGGGTGGCAGAACCCGACGCTCTACACCCCCTCCGGACGGTACGGCCTGACGACCGAGCCGGAGATGCGGCACTACGATCTCGACGCCGGGACCATCCGCATGTTCAGCACCCAGGACGACGCCGTCCTGACGGTGTTCCCGGACGCCGAGACGACCTGGACGATGGCTGCCACGGAGGGCCGGCTCTCCCCCGTTCCAGCCACCCAGACGCCCCTGGACGACCGCATCCCCTTCACTCGCGATGGCGGCGCGTTCGAGACGGACGTCTCGGGAACCGCCACCTGGTCGTCGTCGCACGCCCTCGGAGCCCGGCTGGAGGGAGATTTCCGCGTCGCGGTCTTCGGCTGGAACCTCCGGCTCGACGACGGCAGCAGCCTCTTCACCGGAGCCCGGGACACCGTGGACGGCAACGACGTGAAGCTTGAGAACATCACCGCCGCCTGGCTGCACTTGCAGGGCGCGACCCTGGAGGTGGACTCCCTCGACGGCCTCGTGCGCAAGGCGTACGTCCACGCCCCCACCGTCACCACGGACGGCGTGACGCGCCTGGAGGGCCTGCTCGGGGACACGGAGTCCGAGTACGAGGGCGTCACCACCCTGGCCGTGACCGCCAGCGACGGTCGCCTGGAGGCGACGCTGACGGAGGGCCACCCGGAGGCCCCCGCCCCCGCGCTCACGGCCGCGACGACCCCGAGGGGTTCGGCCTGGCTCTGGGGCGGCCGAACCCCCCGCCGCGGCCGTCCTCGTCGTGGGCGCCGGCGTGACCCTGCTGCTGGCGACGCGCAACGTGCCGATGCTGGAGTGGCGCGCGTACCACGCCCTCGACCAGCACCGGCCCCGGCTGGCGACGTTCTGGGCGGCGTTCTGGACGCAGCGGGACCCGT
>JANQNI010000237.1 GCA_028289805.1 Thermoplasmatota archaeon
CCTCACCGGCGCCGTCGTCTGGTTCGGCTTCGCCGACGCCGACGTGGGTGGACGCGCCGCCGCTGCCGTCCTGACGACCATCCTCCTCTTCCCCCTCGCGCTCATCCCCGCTCGCCACCTCCCCTGGCCCGTCGCACCCGTTCTCGCGGCGGCCGTCGCCGTCGGCTCGTGGCGGGCGTTCGCGCTCACCGGGCCCGTGTGGGCCACGCTTCTACTCGCCGTGGCCGTCGCCCGCACGCCCGCACCCTGGCTACCCTCGCTGCTCCGACGGCCGGGGCCCACGACGCGAAACGCGCTGGCGTGGCTGTCGCTCGTGCCCCTGTACCTGTTCCCCCTGCCGCTGTTCCTCGTGGCGATCCGGGAGTTCACCGAACCCGACCTCGCGGGCGTAGGCGTCGTGCTGGGCCTCCTGGCCCTCACCATTCCTTACGCCGTCCATCCCGCCCGGACGTTGTCTAGCCGGGCTCAGTGGGTGGTTGCAGGCGTCGGACTTGCCCTAGGAATTTTCATCCCTTCGCTCCTGGCCAGTTCGGCCAGCCTCCTGCTGGTGGGCTTCGTGGCAACGCGCAGACGAGCGCGGGCCGAGCCGTCGATGCCCCAACTCCCGCCGCAGAATGCCCGCTAGGGAGAACAAGACCGTGCGCCAATGGGATGCCATGGGGACCACATGACATTCAACGATCGAACGCCTGAAACCCACTCCAGTCCATATCCCGTCAAGGTCGACGATTTGCCCCGCACGCGCATCGCACCCATCCTCGTGCGCATACTCGCTGCTGCCTTCGTCGTGGCCGCGTTGCCATACACAATCAACTACGTCGACCCACGAGGCGTCATCGGTGACCGCTCATGGGGTCCCATGCCGTGGTTCACGCTCCTGGTCCTCCCCAGCCTTGCAATGATACGCGTCGCCGCCGGCCGCTGGTCTCCCGACTCTGCCCGCTGGGCTTTGCTTGCTTCCGGGCTCCTGGCATTTATCCTCATGGGGCGGACCTGGTTGGATCCCCTCACGCCAGCCCACCTCTCGGCGCGCATCCTCATCGACGTGGCCCTCGCCACGGCTCTTCTTCCCCCGCTGCTTGCATGGGGGCTGGCCCGCGCAGGTCGCGCAGACGCACCCCGTGCCCCCTGGGTCCGACGAATCCGGCCGAAGCACGCCTGGATCGCGCTGGCCGCCATGGCCGTCGCTGGCCCGGCCCTTGCCCTCGCGACCGGCGCCATCCCCTGGAACCATGTGCCGGAAGACCTCCTCGCATACGGGCCCGTACTTGCGGCTTGGCCGTTTCTGGTGCTGGGCATCCCCGGTTCCAATCAGGACACTCGTAGGGGGTGAGGAGAACCCATGGTCTGGGATTGGACGGTCCGCAGCCGCACCCCTGCAATCTTGACGCGTGCCTGCGCCGCCCTCTTGGCCCTGGCCCTCCTGGCCTCGACCGCACCGGTCCTGTTCGACGGACTGCGCCCCCGGGCCGACCCGTTCGCCCGAGACCTCAGCCTCGCCGCGGCCACCCTTGGCTCCGGCTTGGCGGTCGCGGCGGCGGGGAGGTGGATGCCGACCGCTCTGCGGTGGGCCGTGCTGCCGCTGCCGTTCGTTGCGGGCATCGCGTGGGTCAAGACCAGCCCCAGCCTCACGGCATCGGCCGTCGGGACCCTCGGGGTCGCCACCATGATGGCCCTGTGCTACGCGGCTCCCGCCGTGACGTGGCTCGTGCGCCGCCGTGTGCCGGTTCCCGCAGCCACCGACCTGGAGGCCCGGCGGACCCGCACGCGCATCGTCGCAGCCACCACGGCCACCATCGTACTCGCCTACGTGGCTGCCACGGCTCGCGCCATCCCCGACGCTGCCGCCAGCGGCATCCTGGGCGTCTACGCCTTCCTGGTCCTGATCGTCGCAGCCTGGCCCGTCCTGGTGCTCGGCGGCTGGGCCTTCCAAACGACGGCCGGCGCGTCCCCCGCCCGATCGTCCTAGCGCAGCGAGTGCGAACTTGCCCTTCCCGCGGGGCGCCAGGACTCGTTGGTCCGGGCCTTCGCAGGCATGAACGGGCGCTCCCCTCGGCCACCGCGGCAAGCCGCGCTGGCGTCCGGTAGCGACCGCTTCGCTGCGCTCAGCGGGCGCTACCGGGTTCGAACCGGCGACCGGCGGGTTAAAAGCCCGCTGCTCTACCTGACTAAGCTAAGCGCCCAAGGGGAGATGCGGCCAGTCCCGTCGCGCTCAAAAGCACGCTGATGGGCGGCAGGGAGAGCGGACGCGCAGGGATTCGAACCCCGGTCTGGGCCTCCGGAGGGCCCGGTGATATCCAAGCTACACCACGCGTCCAAGTGGTTCCTCGTTGGTACAGGGCGCTCCGAACACCCCGTCGAGGAGCCGGCGAGACCGGGCCTGTATTTGGAGGTGACTCCATTGGCTTGGGGATGTGGGAAGCGCTTGGGGGTGAAGCGGTAGATTGGCCGGTGGGTAGGGGCTGGAAGCTGATGGTGTAGTGGGTCCGCGCGCTCGGGTGCGTGTCGCCGGACGTTCTCCTGGACCGCCCCAGTGGTTGCTATCGTTGCGCGGAATCTATCGCACCCATAGCTCACATCCGACTGATGGGTGCTGATCATGTAGGGTCCACATGGTCGGGGATTGCTCGACTATTCCCAGTTCTTGGGTGGCGTCATCGTAAAGGCGACAGTAGTCTTGGGGATCACGAGCAATGCGGCTTTGGTCCTGGCCGTTCACTCCATTGAAATTGTGTGTGCCGTCATGCAAATCTCGATGGCCTTGCCAGGATGCCCATTTTCTGGTATCGGGGTCCTGTCGGATAGTTACTGGTGTCAGCACGTGCGGGCCCTCGGAATTGGTGGAAAGCAATCTGACATCGCAGAACCCTTGTTGGCAGTTTGGTGGCAGGTCAACAGCCACCCCGCCCTGGTCAGATCTTGACGATTTTGCTATCATATAAAATCCGTGCCCTGTTGTCGGTTCACAAATCACAGATCCGTCTGCCTTTATTTCTTTGATGGCCGACCCTGATTCACAGGAGTTTCCAATGCGCCGCTGGATTAAATTTGAATCTACTGTTAAAGTAACATTTCCCTGGCTACCGCCTCCTGTGAGGCCAAACCCCGTTGTGACGGCGGTGATATCGCCTCCGGTATCGCAGATGCCCCCTACAAGGCACACCGGCGCGTTGCCGTATGCTAGGTCGCCTGCGGGGTCTGTCCGGAGTTCGCGTCCGTCCAAGATAACGGCATTCGTGCCCATGTTGAGGTCTCCAGTCATGTCATCACCGGTTTCATTGACCCAGAGGTTTTCATCCGGGGTGTGTATGGGCGGCTGGGCACTGGCCAGTCCCAACGTTCCTACGAGCATGCCGACTGCAACCAGGGTTGTCTTGCGCATCACATCACCTTCGGGTATATCGCTGCTGGACCTTGCCGGACCGCGCATGCATTCGTGGGTGCCTTCATATCGCTTGGCACAGGTCTTGTTCGGTCGGACACATTCGGCCTTGCCTGCCAACGTGCGGCAGGTCAAGCCACGGCGCAACGATGGGGCCCCACGTTGACGCGGCATAATCCTGGCTTCATACACCGATGCACGGACGTGTCTCTGTTGGCCTACATTAGGAGGGCTTGGGCGACGGTGGGCTCGCCTTCAACTCATGATGCGTCTGCTTCCGGCGCGGTGTCGGGGCACCCTGGTCTCGGGTGCGCTCCCTGTTACCGCACCCGCCACTCCACCGCTCGCACCTCCACCTTTTCATCAGCAATCAGGAATGCAATGCCGTCTTCCTCCTTGATGCCAGGCGCGACCATCACTTCAGGTGGAATCCGAACGCGGCCCTGCCGGTCGATTCTGCTGCGAAGGGGTTGGGGGTCCTTTGTAGCTACGGCTACGCCTTCTCTACAATCAGCCGATCCCCATCAATGGTAATGGCCAGCTTGTCTCCCTTCTCAAACGGAAACGCACTGTCGCGGGCGAGCTTCGCGGACACGGCGATGTAGGTCCGACTCGCTTGGGGCTGGTCGAGGCGGCCGGTTCCTGTCAGGGGCATCGGCGGGCGCAGTAGTGCTTTCCGACCTAAAGCATGGAACGGCTCAAATGACCTACAAAAATTGTATGTAGTCGGGGGTGATACTGGTAGCATGGCACAGCCCACACCTTCCGACATGCGCTCCCTCACCGTCCTCCTCCCTAGCCCCCTCGCGGATTGGCTCGACGCCAAGGTCCGCGACATGACGTTCGCCTCTCAGTCCCACGGCGTCGCCCGTGCCTTGCACATCACCAAGTCGATGCCGGACCACGTCCGCGACACCTGGCCTGGGAGTGAGTGACATCCCCTCCGGCGGCAACTATCGTCAGGCGGGCATTCCTGCGGACTTGGCCAGGTCGGTCGTGGCCCTCATCAACGAACACCCGGAGCTGGGCTTCCGCACGCTCTCCGAGTTCGTGCGCCATTCCGCCATCGAGCAACTCCGTCTGACGCGCCTGCACTTGGGCGTCCGCGCCTTGTGGGAGACGACAGAATTGGGCGCCGAGGCGGTGGAGGCCGCCGTGCGCGATGCCTTACCCCTCGAGTACCGGGAACTCCTGGATGCCGGAACGGTAGGGTGGGGGAAACAGACGGAGTCCTGGTCCCGACACCCTCAAGGCCGCCCTCCGGGTCGCCGCATCCGTCATGGTGCACTGGGCCGACGTGGAAGCCGCCAAGCTCCTGGAGGCGCGGGGGCAGCCGCTCTTGTTCGCCACGGCGATCACGCCGTCGGGGCCGATCCACGTGGGCAACATGCGTGAGGTGCTGACCACGGAGGCGATTTTCCGGGCGGCGCGGGACGCGGGCGCGGAGGCGGAGCTTCTGTACATCGCGGACGATTACGACCCGCTTCGCAAGGTGTATCCGTTCCTGCACGCGGACTACGCGGTCCACGTGGGCAAGCCGTTGCGGGAGATTCCGTGCCCGGACGCCGACGGCCGACCCGACGGCTGCGGTCGCCACGATTCGTACGCGGAGCACTTCCTGGAGCCGTTCCTGTCGAACCTGGGGGAGTTGGGCATCGCGCCGACGGTGCTGTCGGCCCACGCCCTGTACCGCGAGGGGCGCTACACGGAGCACGTTCTGAAGTCCCTGGACGAGGCGCCGGCGGTGCGCGCCATCATCGAGGAGGTCTCCGGCCGGCAGCTTCCGAAGCGCTGGGCGCCGTTCAACCCCCAGTGCCCGACGGAGGGCTGTGGCCGCATCAGTGGCGTGGAGGTGCTGGACTACGAGTATCCGATGCTGCACTGCCGCTGCGCCGCCTGCGCCGAGGGCACGGAGGACCCGGAGGCGGGCACGTTCACGGTCGACGCGCGCGAGCCGGGCGTCGGGAAGCTGCCGTGGCGCCTGGACTGGCCGGCGCGGTGGGACTTCCTGGGCGTCTCCTTCGAGGCGTTCGGCAAGGACCACGGCGCCAGGGGGGGCAGTTGGGACACGGGCGTGCGCCTGATCCGGGACGTCTTCGATGGCCGGGAGCCGGAGCACGTCATGTACGAGTTTCTCAACCTCAAGGGCCAGGGCGCCATGCACAGCAGCACCGGCCTGGCCGTGTCCGCCGCCGACGTGCTGCAGATGACGCCCCCGGAGGTGCTTCGCTACCTCCTGATGCGCCAGAGTCCGCGCAAGCACATCGACTTCGACCCCGGCCTGGGCCTGCTGAACCTGGTCGACGAGTTCGACCGCCTCGAGCGCGTCGCCCTGGGCGCCGAAGAGAACCCCGGCACGTTCACGGAGGTGGAGCGCACCTACGGACTGTCGTGCCCGGCGGAGGTGCCGACGGCGCTGCCCAACAAGGTGCAGTACGCCCACCTGGTCACGGTGGCCCAGATGGCCGATGACGTGGCGGGCGTCGAGGCGATCTTGCGGCGCAACGGGACGCTCGCGGGCGATCTGGACGCCCACAGCCGCGCCGAGCTGGAGGAGCGCGTGGCGCACGTCCGGTTCTGGCTGGCGCGCTTCGCCCCCGACGGCGTCCGGTTCCAGGTGCAGACGGAGGCACTGCCCGAATTCGAGCGCTCGGTGGAGGACCGGGCGTTCTACGCCGACGCCGCCGCGCGCTTCGAGGCGCTGGCGCACTGGACTGGCCAGGAGGTCCACGACGCCGTGTACGCCGCCCGCGACGCCGCCGGCCTCTCCGCTGGCCAGGCGTTCCGGGCCGTCTACCGCGCCGTGCTGGGCAAGGACCGCGGCCCCCGCGCCGGATTCTTCCTCAGCAGCCTCGACCAGCCGTGGGTGGTGGGCCGGTTCCAGGACGCCGCCGACGCCGAAGACCCGGCTTGAAAACCGATTTCCCGGTTTGAAAGGTCACTTGCTGCACGCTTAAGCAGGTCCGCGGCTCGCCGCCTCCTCGTGCGCGCCGGGGTCCTCCTGCTCGTCGCAGCCGCCGTCCTCGCCGCCACGGCGGCCACCACCACGGCCGACTTCGCCGGCGTCGACGGCTTCAGCGGCCGCGTCGCCGACTGCACCGCCTGCCACGTCCCCAGCGACCTCGCGCCCCCCGCCACCGTCACCCTCGACGGCCTCCCCGCCGCCTGGACTCCCGGCACCGCCTACGCCCTCACCATCACCGTCGCAGGCGGCCCTGCCGCCCTGCCCGCGCCCCAGCCCCAGGGCGGCTTCGAACTGGAGGTCGGCGGCGGCACCCTCACCATCCCGCCGGAGATGGACGGCCTCCTGCGCCAGTTCGCCCCCACCGGCATGACCTACACCCCCGAGGGCACCCTGCGGCGCACCTGGAACGTCACCTGGACCGCCCCCGAC
>JANQNI010000241.1 GCA_028289805.1 Thermoplasmatota archaeon
GTCGGGGGCCCCGTGGGTCGGGCTACCGGGCGGACGGGGCCCCCGACTTCCGCCGCTTCTCCTTCCCTTCCCCTGCGCCCCGCCTACTCGGGCCGCTGCTTCCAGCGCTGGTAGGCGAACACGCTGACGAGGACGACGGCCGCCAGCGCGGCGAGGGCCCCGACGCGGGTCTTGTACCACGGCGTCCCGGCCGCGTCCTCGCTCTCCGCGTCCCCGCCGGGCTCCGGCGTGCCGACGTCCTGGCCACCGATGGTGGTGGGGGTCCAGTCCTGGCCCAGGATGACGGGGTCGGTCTCGTTGGTCTGGTCGGTGAGCGTCACGGCGCCGCCGCCGCGCAGGGGCGTGACGTCCTCGCCCGGCTCCAGGGCGACGCGGACGGTGGCGTTGCGGTCCTCCACGGCGATGCCGAGCAGGGTGCGCTCGCCTTGGGTCTGCTTGCAGGAGAGGTCTGCGGTGCCGTGGTGGAAGGTGCAGAGGATGACGCTGTCGCGGACCTGCACGAGGGGCCGTTCGTCGGTGGCGGCCACGTCGAGGACGAACACGAACGTGTAGAGGCGCGTCGCGTTGGGCTCGGCGGTGCCGGGCAGGGGCAGGGGGGCGGCGACCTCGTTGCGCAGCAGCAGCGTGTCGCCGTCGCGGTCGGCGGTGAACGTGACGAGGTCGACGGTGGGGTCGGTGACGGTGACGCCGGGGCCGCTGGTGGTGTCGCCGGTCTCGTCGGGGTCCTCCGCGAGGCGTTCGCCGGCGGCCGCCGGGACCAGCAGAAGCACAAGCAGCAGCGCGAGGGCCGGGGAGACGGGGGAGGCCGCGGGGGACTTCAGAAGGCGCGGGCGAGGTCGCTCCATTGGTCCTCCACGTCCTCGACGCCGACGCTGACGCGCACGAGGCCGTCCGTCAGGCCGGTCTTCTCCCGCATCGCCTTGGGCACGCTGGCGTGGGTCATGGCCGCCGGCACCTGGATGAGGCTCTCGACGGCGCCCAGGCTCTCGGCGAGCTGGAAGACGCGGGTCTTGGTCACTAGCTCGCGCGCCGCCTGGGCGTCGGGGAGGCGGAAGCTGAGCATGCCGCCGCCGCTGCGGGCCTGGGCCTTGTGGACGTCGTGGCCGTCGTGGCCGGCGAGGCCGGGGTAGTAGACGTTCTCGGCGCCGAGCTTGTCGACGAGGCGGTGGGCGAGGACCTCGGCGTTCTGGCTGTGGCGCTCCATGCGCAGGTGCAGGGTCTTGAGGCCCCGCATCAGGAGGTAGCTGTCGAAGGGGGGCAGCACGGCGCCGACGGCCAGTTGCAGGTACGTCAGCCGGGCGCCCAGTTCCTCGTCGTTGGTGGCCAGCACGCCGGCCAGCACGTCGCTGTGGCCGCCGAGGTACTTGGTGGCGCTGTGGAATGCGATGTCGGCGCCGAGGGCGAGGGGGTTCTGGAGGGCGGGCGTCATGAACGTGTTGTCCACGACCATCAGGGCGCCGCCGTCGTGGGCCACGTCCGAGACCGCCCGGATGTCGCTGACGCGCAGCAGGGGGTTGGTGGGGGTCTCCAGCAGCACCAGCTTCGTCTCGGGCTTCAGGGCGGCCTGCACGGCGTCCACGTCGCGGGTGTCGACGAACGTGGTCTCGACGCCGGCCTGGGCGGCGACGGTGCGCAGGAGGCGGATGCTGCCGCCGTAGGCGTCCTCGGCGCAGACGACGTGGTCGCCGGAGGACAGCAGTTGCAGGACGGTGTTCATGGCGGCCAGGCCGCTGCTGAAGGCGTGGCCGGTGACGCCGCCCTCCAGGTCCGCCACCGCGTTCTCCAGCGCCTCGCGGGTGGGGTTGCCGGCGCGGCTGTAGTCGAAGCGCAGCGGCTGGGCCACGTCGGGCTGGACGAACGTGGTGGAGAGCTGGATGGCGGGGTTGACGGCGGCCACATCGGAGTCGAGGGTGACGCCGGCGTGGACGCAGCGGGTGGCGAAGGCGTCGCCCGGCTGGGTGCTCATGCGGTCACCGGGGCAGCCTTGCCAGCGAGGTAGTCGGCGACGCGCTCCAGGCCGTTGCCGCGCAGCCAGTCGTCGTTGAACTTCGACAGGTAGCGCTCGCCGGCGTCGGGCAGGAGGGTGACGACGATGG
>JANQNI010000249.1 GCA_028289805.1 Thermoplasmatota archaeon
TCGTGGACTGGCGCCACGGCCTCGCCCTCGGCCTCCTCGCCGCGGCCGTCGTGCTCTCGGCCCTCCTCCTGGCCAGCGGCTTCGGCCTGCTGCAGACCGTGACGGTCTTGGCCCTGGTCCTCGTCCCCCTCGGCGCCACCCTCGGGGCCTTCCTGCTGGTGTGGCGCTTCCTCTGGCGCCTGGACGCCGACGGCAAGCCTCGCCCGAAGCGTTGAACCCCCGCCGCCGGTCCCCCGTCCATGCACTGCACCGTCGTCGGCGCCGGCGTCCTCGGCCTGTCCTCCGCCCTCGCCCTGGCCGAGCGGGGCCACGACGTGGAGGTCCTGGACAAGGCGCAGCCGGGGGCGGGCGCCAGCGGCAAGGCGGCGGGCGTCGTCAGCACGATGACGTGGCACGACGACGAGTTCGCGCTCGTCCAGGAGACGCGGGGGCGCCTCGGGGAGTTGATCTCGTTGGCGATGATCGAAGGCAGTCCGGCGGCGCGGTCGGTGTGGAAGCCGTACGACTCCATCACCGTGGGCGCCGGTCCGAGCCTGCGGGCCCTGGACGAGATGCACGACCGCCTGGAGCGGTTGGGGGAGGAGCCGGAGCGGTTCGATTTCCGGGAGGCGGCGGCGCAGTTCCCGGGCGTGCGCTTCGCGCCGGGGGAGGAGGTCCTGGTGGCGCAGGAGGACGGTGCGGTGGAGCCCAACGACCTCGTGCAGTTGCTGCTGGGGCGGCTGGAGAACGAGGGCGTGTCCGTGCGTTCGGGGGTCGAGGTGCGGGCGCGCCCCGACGCGGAGGCGGTCGTGGTGGCCGGCGGTGCCTGGACGCCCGGCCTCTTGTCGGCGTGGGGGCACCCGGTGGCGGCCAAGGCGTTCCGGACGCAGCTGGCGAGCCTGGCCTGGCCCGAGTCGGCCGGCGCGGCGACGGAGGCGCCGATGGTGCACGACCTGACGCGGGGCTTCTACGCGCGGCCGGAGTCGGAGGGGTCCATGCTGGCCGGCGACGGCACACAGTTGCGCTCCTTCGACCCGGACGCCTACGACGAGGCCGCCGACCCGGACTTCGTGGCGTCCATCGCCGAGCGCGTGGTGCAGCGCTTCGACGCCGGCGCCGAGGCGCGGTTGCGTCGCGGTTGGGCGGGCCTCTGCGTCGGCACCCCCGACCGCCGCGCCCTGTGCGGCGCCGTGCCGGATGCGGACGGGCTGTGGGTCTTGTCGGGGGACAACGGCTTCGGCGTCATGCGGTGCCTGGCCCTGGGGGAGCGCCTGGCGGACGCGGTGGACGGGTCGCCCGACGCGGCGCTGGACCCGGCCCGGTTCCGGGGCGTGGGCGACGACTGGCCCCTGCGCGAGGGCTTCGGCTGGGACGCCTGAGCCGGGGGGCTACGTGGCCGCCACCGTGCGCGGCTCCGCCGTCTCCTCGACCGGGGGTTCGGTGGGCGCGACGGCGGCGCCGGGGAGCCAGATGGTGAACACCGTGCCCGTGCCGGGTCGGCCGGTGGCCTTGATGGTGCCGCCGTGGGCCTCGACGATGCGGCGGCAGGTGGCGAGGCCGATGCCGTGTCCCAGCCGTTTGCTCTCGCCGCGCTCGAAGGGCAGGAAGAGGCGGTCGGCGATGCTGGGGTCGAAGCCGATGCCGTTGTCTGCGACGGTCAGCACGATGCCGTTGGGCGTGACGGCGCCGTGGACGGCCAGCTTGAGGGGCCGATCGCTGCTGCGGTAGTGGTAGGCGTTGCCGACGAGGTTGAGCATCAGTTGCAGCAACTGCGTCCGGTCGCCGCGCACGACGGGCAGCCCCTGGCCCGTGAGGGCGGCGTCGGCCTCCTCGAAGCGGTCCTGGAAGATGATGCGCACCTCCTCCACCACGTCGTCCAGGTCGACGGGGTCGCGGCGCTGGATCCGGTGGCCGGCGCGGGCGTAGGAGAGCAGGTCCTGGATCATGCGCGCCATGCGGTCGCTGATGCGGTCCAGGTCGGCGACGGGGCCCTGCATCTCCGGGGGTGCCTTGAGGCGCAGCGTGGCGGCCTTGATGCGGATGGCGGCCACCGGGTTTTGCAGGTCGTGGGCGACGACGCTGGCGAACCGTTCCAGCTCCTCGGCGAGGGCCTCCGCGTGCTCCCGCCGCGCGGCCTCCTCCCGCTCGGCGCGCACCAGGCGGCGGTGGCTGCGCACGCGGGCGACGTGGGCGCCGAGAGACAGCACGGTGGCGATGCCGAGGGCGAAGACGACGTCGGCGGTGGGGTCGACGTACAGGGCGTCCACGACGAACCATCCGGCCCAGACGCAGGCCATGGCGGCGAGGGTCCACGGCAGGGAGAGGAACACGACGCCGACGCCGAAGAGGATGAGCAGCAGGGGGACGGGGACGCCGGGGGCGTCCTGGTGGGCGAGGGTGACGAGGGCGGTGGCGGTGGAGCCGACGGCGATGAGGAGGGCGACGGGGTGGGCGAGGCGCGGGGCCAGGGGCCGGCGCACCCACAGGACCA
>JANQNI010000272.1 GCA_028289805.1 Thermoplasmatota archaeon
AGGAACCGCGTGCGGGCCAGCAGGCAGACGCGGACCTTCGTTGCAACCACCTGGACCGGCCCCCACGTGCGCGCCTCGGCCACGAGCGCGTCCCAGAGCCGGCGGGCGTCGTCGCGGCCCGCGAAGAACCGGTCGGCGTGGGCGGCGTCCTGGAGGGAGGCATACGGGGCGGCCACACACCGCCATCGCAGCGGGGGCAAAAGGCCAGCGACCGTTCGGTTTCACCCACCCCGGCCCCAACGGTTTTGCCAAAGGGCGAAGTGGCCAGCCCCGCAGTGGCCGACAGCATCGACCTCCGCACCCGCTCCTTCGTCGCCCTCCCGCGACCCGAGACGACCGTCGACGCACGACCGGGAGGCCGCGCGTGAGCGACGCCATCGTCGTCCGCGGCGCCCGCGAGCACAACCTCAAGGGCATCGACGTGGAGATCCCCCGCAACAAGCTCGTCGTCGTCACGGGCCTCTCCGGCAGTGGCAAGTCGAGCCTCGCCTTCGACACGATCTACGCCGAGGGTCAGCGCCGGTACGTCGAGAGCCTCTCGGCCTACGCGCGCCAGTTCCTGGGCCAGATGAAGAAGCCCGAGGTGGAGCACATCGAGGGCCTCAGCCCCGCGATCTCCATCGACCAGAAGACCACCAGCCGCAACCCGCGCTCGACGGTCGGCACCACGACGGAGATCTACGACTACCTCCGCCTGCTGTGGGCCCACGTCGGCACCCCCCACTGCCCCCACTGCGACCGCACCATCGGCAAGATGGGCGTCGACCAGATCGTCCTAGAGACCATGACCCTGAAGGAGGGGACGAAACTCCAGGTCCTCGCACCGATGGTCCGGCAGCGCAAGGGCGAGTACCAGAAGCTGTTTCGAGATCTCCAGGCGCAGGGCTACGTCCGCGTCCGCGTCGACGGCACCGTGGGCGAGGTCTCCGATGACTGGAAGCTGGAGAAGAACCTCAAGCACACCATCGAGGCCGTCGTCGACCGCCTCGTGGTCAAGGAGGGCGTCCAGGAGCGCCTCGCCGACGCCATCGAGACCTGCTTCGGCCTCGCCGACGGCCTCGTCACCATCGCCACCGACGCCGAGGAGCAACTCTACTCGGAGGCGTTCGGTTGCCCCGAGCACGGCGCCGTCCTGGCGGAGCTGACGCCCCGCATGTTCAGCTTCAACGCACCCCAGGGCGCCTGCCCCAAGTGCAGCGGCCTCGGCGCCAGCCTGGAGCCGGACGAGGACAAGGTCATCCGCCACCCCGACAAGTCCGTCCAGAACGGCTGCTTCCACCACGAGGTCTTCATCTTCAAGTCCTGGATGGGGCGCTGGCTGCGCCAGGTCGCCAAGCAGTTCGACCTCGACCTCGCCGTGCCCTGGAAGGACATGCCGGAGGCGCACCGGGAACTCATCCTCTACGGCGCCCCGGAGACCACCAAGGTCCGCTACGGCTCCTGGAGCGGCGAGAGCCAGTGGGAGGGCATCAGCAACCGCCTCCAGCGCCTCCTGCAGGAATCCCAGAGCGACCGCGCCAAGGAGCGCATCCGGTCCTTCATGGCCGAACGCCCCTGCTCCGCGTGCAGGGGGAAGCGGCTGCGGCCCGAGGTGCTCGCCGTCACCGTCGACGACAAGAGCATCACCGGCAGCACCCGCATGAGCGTCACGGACGCCCTGCACTGGTTCGGCACCCTCCAACAGCGCCTGACGGAGCGGGAGCGGCACATCGGCCACGAGGTCCTCAAGGAGATCACCGCCCGCCTGCGGTTCCTCAACGACGTCGGCCTCGGCTACCTCAGCCTCGACCGCGCCAGCGGCACCCTCAGCGGCGGCGAGAGCCAGCGCATCCGCCTCGCCAGCCAGATTGGCAGCGGCCTCCAGGGCGTCCTGTACGTCCTCGACGAACCCAGCATCGGCCTCCACCAGCGCGACAACCACAAGCTCATCGAGACCCTCAAGCGCCTCCGGGATCTGGACAACACCGTCCTGGTCGTCGAGC
>JANQNI010000303.1 GCA_028289805.1 Thermoplasmatota archaeon
GCGGGGTCGCCGCTGTGGCAGCCCTCCCCGCGCGGCACGACGGCGGGCAGTTCGCAGCCCACGAGGCCGAGGGCGTGCAGGGTGGCGTGCAGCAGCACCGTCGCCTCCACGTGGGCGGCGTCGGGGGCGTCGAGACCCAGGGCGGCGACGTGGTCCGGCACCTGCGCCACGGGCTCGTGGAAGACCGCGACGATGGGCTCGGGACGGACGAAGACGGCCAGGGGGACGCCGCGCTCGTCGGGGAAGCTGCCGGGGACCCAGAGGACGTGCAGGTGGGCCACGTCGGGCGGGTCGACGACGGCGGCCCGGTCGGAGTGCCGAACCAGCTTCTGCGTGGTCCAGCTCCGCTCGTCGGTGGGGACGCTCTGGTTGCTCCAGGCGACCTGGACGGGCAGGGCGTCGGTGAGCTGGGCGTGGACGGCGGCGACGGCGGCCTCGCTGGGCCGGCCCCCCGCGTGGTGGACGTGCAGCCGCAGCGTGTCGGTGCCGGGGTGCTCCAGTTGCTCGTGCAGGGGCGTGACCTGCTGCGTCGTGGCGCATCCGCCCAGGGCGAACGCGAGCACGACCAGGAGGGCGGCACGCTGCATGGGGCAGCGTGGGTGGAGGGGGAAGAAAAAGGGCGAAGCTCGGGGCGGGGGCCTCAGTGGGCCTCCTGCTCCTCCAGCCACCGCTCTGCGTCGATGGCCGCCTTGCAGCCGCTGCCGGCGGCGGTGATGGCCTGGCGGTAGCGGTGGGCGAAGACGTCGCCGGCCACGAAGACGCCGGGGGCGTTCGTGCGCGTCTGGTGGACGCCCTCGGGATCGACGTACCCGGCCTCGTCCAGGTGGAGTTGGACTCGGAACAGGTCCGTGTTGGGCTTGTGGCCGATGGCGACGAAGAATCCGTCGCTGGGGATCTCCTGCTCCTCGCCGGTCTTCAGGTTCTTCACGCGCACGCCCTCGACCTTCTCCTCGCCCAGGACCTCCTCGACGGCGCTGTCCCAGACGATGTCAATTTTGGGGTGCTCCATGGCGCGCTTGGCCATGATCTTGCTGGCGCGGAAGCTGTCGCGGCGGTGGACGATGACGACCTTGGTGGCGTACTTGGTGAGGAACGTGGCCTCCTCCATCGCGGTGTCGCCGCCACCCACCACGACCACGGCCTTGTCCTTGAAGAAGAAGCCGTCGCAGGTGGCGCAGGCGCTGACGCCGCGGCCCATGAGCCGCTTCTCCGACTCCAGGCCGAGCCACTTGGCGCTGCTGCCGGTGGCGACGATGACGGTCTTGGCCCGGTGCGTGCCGCTGGGGCTCATGACCCGGAAGGGGCGCTCCGTGAAGTCCGCCTCCGAGACGTCCTCGTCGACGAAGTCGGCACCGAAGCGCTCCGCCTGCTTGCGCAGGTCCGCCATCATCTCGGGGCCGGTGACGCCCTCCGGGTAGCCGGGGAAGTTCTCCACGTCCGACGTCAGCATCAACTGGCCGCCCGCCTCGAAGCCGGCGATGACCTTCGTCTTCAGGAAGGCGCGGCTGGCGTACAGGGCAGCCGTGCAGCCGGCGGGACCGCTGCCGATGATCAGGACGTCGTGGACGTCGTGTTCGTCGCTCACGGCGCCTCGATTCGGGGCCCGCCTATGGCGGTTTGGGTCGGCGCAATGGCGCCGGTGTCGGGGAACGCCGGGGTCACGGGCGGTACGCGTCGACGGCACTCTGGGCCTGCACGAGGCCGTATCCGGCGGCGCGGTCGTGGGGTTGCTCCTGGCGATCCAGCACCAGCGCCGTGTCCATCAGCACGCGCTTGACCTGCTCCACGCCGGCGGCGTCCTGCAGGCGTGGCTTTCCCTCCAGCATCAACGCCACCGCGGACGCCACGAACGGCGTCGCCTGGCTGGTGCCGCTGGCGCGCACGTACTTGTCGTCGGCCCAGGCGCTCAGGATGAACGTGCCCGGCGCCACCAACTCCGGCTTCTGGTCCGGGGCGCAGCGGCCCGGCTCCAGCAGGGGGCTGCTGGCGCACTGGTTGCGGTCGGCGTCGCCCCGGTTGCTGAAGCTCGCCACGCGCTCGTCGTCGTTCATGGCGCCCACC
>JANQNI010000305.1 GCA_028289805.1 Thermoplasmatota archaeon
CCGCCGTGTGCCGGGGGCCGCCGCCGGTCATGGCTACGCGAGGGTGCCGACGGTCTCGGCGAGGGTCTCGACGCGGTCCAGCTTCTCCCACGGCAGCTCCACGTCCGTGCGGCCGAAGTGGCCGTAGGCGGCGGTGGGCCGGTAGAGGGGAGCGCGCAGGCCCAGCTCGGTGATGACGTCGCCGGGGGCGAAGCTGAACTGGGTCTTCAGCAGGTCCTCGATGGAGGCGTCGGGCAGCTTGCCGGTGCCGAAGGTCTCGACGTGGTAGCTGACGGGCTGGAGGCTGCCGATGGAGTAGGCGACCTGGATCTGGAGCCGGTCGGCGACGCCGGCCGCGACGAGGTTCTTGGCGGCGTAGCGGGCGTAGTACGCGGCGCTGCGGTCGACCTTGGTGGGGTCCTTGCCGCTGAAGGCGCCGCCGCCGTGGGGGATCCAGCCGCCGTAGGTGTCGACGATGATCTTGCGGCCCGTGAGGCCTGTGTCGGCGGCGGGGCCGCCCTTGACGAACTTGCCGGTGTGGTTGATGTAGAACCGCGTCTCGTCGTGCAGCCACCCCGCGGGGATGACGTGGTCGACGACGTGCTCGCGCAGGTCCTCCTGGAGGGTCTCCTGGTCCACGTCGGGGTCGTGCTGGGCGGCCAGGACGATGCCGTCCACGGCGACGGGGACGCCGTCGTCGTCGAAGCGGAGGCTGACCTGGGACTTGCCGTCGGGGCGCAGGTAGCTCAGGGTGCCGTCCTTGCGGACCTCGGTGAGGCGGCGCGTGAGGCCGTGGGCGAGGCTGATGGGGACGGGCATGAAGTCGTCGGCGGGGTCCGGGTCGGTGGTGCCGTGCAGGGTGTTGCGCTGGGCGTAGCCGAACATCATGCCCTGGTCGCCGGCGCCGATCTTGCCGTCGGCGCGCGCGGCGGTGCCCTGGGCGATGTCGGGGGACTGCTCGACGAGGCGCAGCAGCAGGCCGCAGTTGCGCCCGTCCATGCCCACCTCGGGGCTGGTGTAGCCGATGTCGGCGATGGCACCGCGGATGATCTTCACCAGGTCGATCTCGTCGAAGGCCTGGCTGGTGATCTCGCCGGCGACGACGGCCTGCTCGGTGGCGACGAAGGTCTCGCAGGCGACGCGGCTGGCGGGGTCCAGGGCGACCAGGGCGTCCAGGACGGCGTCCGAGACCTGGTCGGCGACCTTGTCCGGGTGGCCTTCGGTGACCGACTCGGAGGAGAAGACGAAGCTCATGCAGGCCCCCCGAACCTTCCGTCGTCAAAAGCGGTTCTCAAGGTGGTCATCGCAACCACGCCTCATCGGCGGCGGCGCTTGAACCCCATTGACCCTTTGATTCCGATGCGACTTGAATGGGTCGAATCCATGCGCAAACGGGAATTAGCCGGTGCCGGCTCGCCCCCGCCGTGCACGGCCGGCTCGCCCACGAACTGCCCCGGTTCCAGGCCCGCCTCGACGACCAGGCGCGGCGCACCGTCGACCTGCGGCGCCCCCTGTACGCCCGCGCCGGCCTCGACCGGCTCGGCCCCGGCGGCCGCGTGCTGGACGTGGGCTGCGGCAGCGGCGCCGTCACCAGCGACCTCCAGGCCCACACCCCCGCCGCCGTCGTCGCCGTGGACGTGGACGGCGCCAT
>JANQNI010000016.1 GCA_028289805.1 Thermoplasmatota archaeon
TCGCGCCCCCCGCGCCCCCGCCGCGGCCCCGCGCGGCCGAGGGGCCCCCGCCCTGGAGAACGAAGCCGCCGACGGTCGCCAGCAGGTTCGTCAGCACCAGGTTCAGGAACGCCAGCGCGACGAAGGTGTCCGTGCCGGGGATGCCCGCCTTCATCGGCTCGGCGGCCAGCACGGCGGCGGCCAGGCCGCGGGGCATCATCGCCCACAGCACCTGGTCGTCGCCCACGGGCCGCCACCGGCGCGTCGTGGCCAGCACGGCGAGGTACCGGGCGCCCACCATGGCGACGAAGATGAGCAGGCCGACGCCGAGGGTGCGCAGGTCCGTCAGCAACTCCAGGTCGACGATGGCGCCCAGGAAGAGGAAGAAGAACGTGCGCACCAGGAAGCTGATCTCCCCCTGGAACTTCTTCATGCCGCGGCCGAACTCGTCGCCCAGGCTGAAGGCGAGCTTGCCCAGCCGGTCGTAGTTGCCCAGCATGATGCCGAAGGCCAGCACCGCGAGCGGACCCCCGCCGCTGCTGACGTTCTGGAGGATCCACTCCACGAAGACGTACAGGGCGAACATGAATCCCAGCGTCAGCATGTACCCGAACGGCTTCTCCCGCACGCGGGGGTACAGCAGCAGCCACACGAGGCCCGCCGCGATGCCCATGAACAGGCTCATGGCGAACGTGATCAGGAGCTTGCTCGTGATGCCCTGGGCGTCGAAGGCGAGGCCGTCGCCGGTGGCGTTGCCGTCCCCGGCGCCCGCGTCCGCGCCCACGCCGGCGGCCGCGATGCTGATGAGGGTGAAGCTGACGACCACCACCAGCACGTCCGTGAGGGCCGACTCCAGCCCCAGCGTCGTGCCCGTGCGCCGGTCGACGCGCATGTGCTCCAGGCTCGGCAGCACCACGAGGGCGCTCGTGCCGCCCAGGATGGCGCCCAGGATGAGCGCCGTGCCGAACGGGATGCCCAGGCTCAGGGCCGCCACGACCCCCACGAGGCCCGTCGTCGCCACGAACGACACCGCGCCCAGCAGGGTGGCGTTGCCCAGCCCCCGCACCAGGTCGTTGAGGTTGAGCGCAAGGCCGCCGTCGAAGAGGATCAAGATCAGCGCCAGGGGGCCGACGATGTTGCTGAGGCTCTGCAGGGCGACGGGGTCCAGGAAGCCGAAGACGGGGCCCAGCAGGACGCCCACCAGGATCAGCAGCAGCGTGTCGTTGAGCTTGAAGCGGCTGAAGACGACGTTGCCCAGGAAGCCCAGGAAGATGATGGCGGCCACGGCCGAGAAGACCACGAGGGGGTCGTTGGCGTCGAACTGGGGGGCCATGCGGACTCCGCGCCGCCTCCAAGGAGGGCAGGCGGACAACGCGGCGGGGCGGACTTAAAGGGAGGGGAGTCGGACCCGAAGCAACCTTCTAAGAGGCCCACCCTGGCAAGCGGCGTGCGGCCCGGATACGGGGAGGACCTGGCGTTCGTCCACGAGGCGGGGTTCACCCAGCTCGCCGAGGCGGCGGCGCGGATGGTTCTCGACGAGGCCGGCGCGCCGCGCCCCAACGACGTCGCCGTGGACCTGGGCTGCGGTGGCGGGACCCTGCTGCGTCTGCTGTGTGACGCCGGCTTCGCGCCGTGGGGCGTGGACCTGAGCCCCGCCATGGTGGACCTGGCGCGGCGACGGGTGCCGGGGGCGGCGCTGCGGGGGGGCGACGCCCTCGACCCCGCCCTGCCCCTGCCCGAC
>JANQNI010000030.1 GCA_028289805.1 Thermoplasmatota archaeon
TCCTCGGCACCGTCCTTGCAGCCGTCCGCCTGCGCCGCCCCTGAGCGTCGCCCCCGGTCCTCCACACCCCCAAGACCCTCCCCTCGCCTTCGAGTGGAACCCCTGGGACCGACGCCGCGCATCGACCGTCTGCGGGGTCCGCCACGGCCGCTGCGAACCCTTTATCCAACGCCGCGGCCTGACTTGGGACTACGGGATGCACATGGTCGAATCGGTCGCAGTAGGGAGCGGGAAGCACGCTGCACAAGCCGAGGAATCGGACCTGCGTCCCAGCGACGACGCCCTGGCGCGCCGCGAGCACCACAAGGTCTTCGAGCCCGGCGAGGAACCGCTGCTGGCCCCCAACAAGGACCGCTTCGTGCTGTTTCCCATCAAGCACGACCGCATCTGGGAGATGTACAAGCAGCAGGAGGCCAGCTTCTGGACCGCCGAGGAGATCGACCTCGACCAGGACAAGAAGGACTGGAACAACCTCAGCGACGACGAGCAGCACTTCATCAAGCACGTGCTGGCCTTCTTCGCCGCCAGCGACGGCATCGTCCTGGAGAACCTCGCGGTCAACTTCATCCGCGAGGTGCAGATCCCCGAGGCGCGCTGCTTCTACGGCTTCCAGGCGATGATGGAGAACATCCACGCCGAGACCTACTCGCTCCTCATCGACACCTACATCGCCGACCCCAAGGAACGCGACTACCTCTTCCACGCCATCGACAACATCCCCGCCGTCAAGAAGAAGGCCGACTGGGCCCTGCGGTGGCTCTCCAAGAAGAAGGCCACCTTCCCCGAGCGGCTCGTCGCCTTCGCCGCCGTCGAGGGCATCTTCTTCAGCGGGTCCTTCTGCGCCATCTTCTGGCTGAAGAAGCGCGGCCTCATGCCCGGACTGACCTTCAGCAACGAACTCATCAGCCGCGACGAGGGGCTGCACTGCGAGTTCGCCGCCGAGCTGCACGGGATGCTTCGCAACCCCGCCCCCCAGGACGCCATCACCAAGATGATCGCCGAGGCCGTCGAGATCGAGAAGGAGTTCATCACCGGCGCCCTGCCCGTCAAGCTCGTCGGCATGAACAACGACATGATGGCGCAGTACATCGAGTACGTCGCCGACCGGTTGCTCGTGATGCTCGGCTGCCCCAAGATCTACGACGCCAAGAACCCCTTCCCCTGGATGGAGATGATTTCTCTTCAGGGGAAGACGAACTTCTTCGAGAAGCGCGTCGGAGAATACCAGAAGGCGGGCGTGATGAACTCCGCGAAGAAGGAAGAGGGCGTGAAGCAGACGCGGTTCTCGTTGGACGAGGATTTCTGAAGCGATTGCCGGGTGACGGGCGCCGGTTCACGAGCGGGGAACGATGGGGGCTCTTGCGAGGCGCGTGGCGCAGAGCTTGGCTCTTTGTGGTCCTGGCGTGGAGTGGGATGCGTTATGTGGAAACCGCTGAACAAGGAGTTAGACCTCTGATGCACGCCGCTCAAAAGCGCCCACTACTTCAGCCAACTTGTGCAGTTTCACGCCAGCGATGAATGTCTCCTATGCCAACGCGCAGGAGTCACGGTTGAGGGGGGGAGCAACGAACTGCTAACTCACTCTTACAAATGTCAAAATTGCGGCAGGTATCAGGTCAAGGGTGAGTTTACAAGTGGATTTGAACAGGAAGACCGCCGGATTCTACGAGGTTTATCAGTAGAACGCCAAATCAGGGGCGGCTCCCGCCTGGTAATCAGCGACGAAACGATCGATTTGCTTCGCCGCCAAGGGCCGTCTGACCCCGCAGCAGCCGCAGAGAGGTTTCTAGCAAATTTGGCTGCAAAATCGTCGGAACCCGGGATGATGACCTACCTGAACGTCGAAATGGCGCGCGGCATGGCATTCACGGATGCGCTTGATTCGGTATTCGCAAATTTGGGCTTTCTAAAGGAAGAAGGCTGGATCGATTATCGCGGCGAACGCTTCGAGGAGGAAGAAACCAGTTTCCGCTTGACCCTCAAAGGCTGGCAGCACGTTCGAGACTTGCAAATGCAAGGTGGCCATGCTGACGCGGGCTTTGTAGCCATGTCGTTCGATGATGACTTTTCAGACCTCTTTAACGACGCATTGTGTCCCGCTATTCAATCGGCCGGATGGCGTCCGGTTCGAGCAGATAGAGAACATCATGTAGAGAGAATCGATGACTGGATTATGAACCAAATTTCAGGCGCTAGGTTCCTGGTCGTTGATTCTACTGCCCAAAACGTGGGCGCTATTTTCGAGGCGGGTTTTGCGCTCGGGCTGAACCGCCCCGTAATCTGGACCGTCGAGAAGGAAGATATGGGCAAAGGGCTGCATTTCGACATCCGCCAATTCAACCATCTTTCCTGGCACAAAGGACACGAAGCGGAACTGGTCGAACCCCTCGAAGCAAGAATCCTGGCTGCCGTGGGTCGCGGGCCACACCCCTAGAGGTCTAACAAGTCACTCAACCCGACCGCTCGCTGCGCTCGCTTCGCGAGCGACGGGTCCGTTCAACCGTCAGCAATCGCGCCGGAACGCCTCACCGACCCACCGAAACCCTTTCCAACGCACATCCGCCAGTTCCCTCCGTGCACCTCCCCGTGAAGGTCTGGCAGGACGACGAGGCGTGGTATGCCGAGGTCGTCACCCTCCCGCAAGCCCACGTCTGCGGCGCCAGTCGGGCTGAGGTGTTGGAATCCATCCAGCACGTCGTGGCGGACCTGCGGGCGCACGGCTTGTTCCGGGAGACGGCCGAGCTCGCCACGGTCGAGGCATGAAGGCACGCCTCGTCGAACGCCGCCTGTTGGAGTTGGGCTTCGAGTTGCTTCCTTCGAGGGGCAAGGGCAGCCACCGCATCTTCCGCCACCCGGATGGCCGCTTCGTGGTCGTCAGCGACCAGAAGGGCGTCATCCCGAAGGGTACGTTGGCCAGCATCCGCCGGGGCATCAAACCGGACGACCTCTGAATGGACCTCCGCTTCCCTTCCATCCCCTGCTTCCCCTGCCCGCTCGGCCGCTGCCAGTAGCTTCATTACGACCGCCGCCTTGGCTTTCTTCTACGGGATGCACACGCCCCCGCACAAGGGTCTGGGAGGACTCGGCGACGAGCGGTGAGCATCGTGAGGGATGCACAATGTCGATGAAGGTCATCAACCGAAGGGGAGAGAGCGAGGAGGTCCGGTTCGACAAGATCCACGACCGCATCAAGGGGCTGACCGACGGTCTCCACGAGAGCGTGGACCCCGCCGAGGTCACCAAGAAGGTCATCGAGGGCATGGCCGACGGCATCACGACGCGGGAGCTGGACAAGCTGGCCGCCGAGACGGCCGCGTCCATGATGACGAGCCACCCCGACTACGGTCGCCTCGCCGCCCGCATCTCCGTCAACGACCTGCACAAGCAGACGCGCGACTCCTTCACCGAGACCGTCGAGGCGCTGCACGCCTACATCGACCCCAAGACCGGCAAGCACGCCCCGCTCATCGCCGACGACGTGCTGGACATCGTGCGCGCCAACAAGGACACGCTCGACGCCGCCGTGCGCTACGAGCGCGACTACGACTACGACTTCTTCGGCTTCAAGACCCTGGAGCGCTCCTACCTGCTGAAGCTCGACGGCGAGATCGCCGAGCGGCCCCAGCAGATGCTCATGCGCGTCTCCGTCGGCATCCACAAGGAGGACATCGCCTCCGCCCTGGAGACCTACGAGCTGCTTTCGCAGGGCTACTTCACCCACGCCACGCCGACCCTGTTCAACGCCGGCACCCCCCGCAGCCAGATGTCGTCCTGCTTCCTGCTGGACATGAAGGACGACTCCCTGGAGGGCATCTACGACACCCTGAAGCAGTGCGCGATGATCTCCAAGTCGGCCGGCGGCCTGGGCCTCGCCATCCACAAGGTGCGCGCCAAGGGCAGCTACATCCGCGGCACCAACGGCGCCAGCAACGGCCTCGTGCCCATGCTGCGCGTCTTCAACAACACCGTCCGGTACGTCGACCAGGGCGGTGGAAAGCGCAAGGGCGCCCTCGCCGTCTACCTGGAGCCGTGGCACGGCGACATCATGGACTTCCTGCAACTGCGCAAGAACCACGGCGCCGAGGAGCAGCGCGCCCGCGACCTGTTCTACGCCCTCTGGACCCCCGACCTGTTCATGAAGCGCGTCGAGGAGGACGGCACCTGGAGCCTCATGTGCCCCGACGAGTGCCCCGGCCTGGACGAGGTCTACGGCGAGGAGTTCGAGGCCCTCTACACCCAGTACGAGGCCGAGGGCAAGTTCCTCCAGCAGATCCCCGCCCGCGAACTGTGGGAGGAGATCCTGCAGTCCCAGATCGAGACGGGCACGCCGTACATGCTCTACAAGGACAACGCCAACAACAAGTCCAACCAGAAGAACATCGGCATCATCCGCTCCAGCAACCTCTGCACGGAGATCATGGAGCACACCGACCCCGACGAGGTCGCCGTCTGCAACCTGGCCAGCATCGCCCTGCCCAAGTTCGTCGACCGCGACGCCGGCACCTACGACCACGAGCAACTGTTCAACGTCACCTACCACGCCGTGCGCAACCTCAACAAGGTCATCGACCTCAACTACTACCCCGTCGAGGAGGCGCGCACCAGCAACATGCGGCACCGCCCCGTCGGCCTGGGCGTGCAGGGCCTCGCCGACACCTTCGCCATGCTGAAGATGCCCTTCGACGGCGAGGACGCGGCGCGGCTCAACAAGGAGATCTTCGAGACCCTCTACTTCGCCGCCCTCACCGCGAGCAAGGACGTCGCCAAGGAGCAGGGCCCCTACGAGACCTTCGAGGGCAGCCCCGCCAGCCAGGGCGTCTTCCAGTTCGACATGTGGGGCGTCACGCCCGACAGCGGCCGCTGGGACTGGGACGCGCTGAGGAAGGACGTCATGGACGTCGGCCTGCGCAACAGCCTGCTGCTTGCGCCCATGCCCACCGCCAGCACCAGCCAGATCCTGGGCAACAACGAGTGCTTCGAGCCGTTCACCTCGAACCTCTACACCCGCCGCACCCTCTCCGGCGAGTTCGTGGTCATCAACAAGCACCTCGTCAAGGACCTCCTGGAACTGGGCCTCTGGAACGAGGACATCAAGGACCAGATCGTCCTCGGCCAGGGCAGCATCCAGCACATCGAGGCCATCCCCCCGCACGTGCGCGACGTCTACAAGACCGTCTGGGAGATCAAGCAGCGCACCGTCATCGACATGGCCGCCGACCGCGGCGCCTACATCGACCAGTCGCAGAGCCTGAACCTGCACGTCATGGAGCCCAACTTCGCCAAGATGACCTCCATGCACTTCCACGCCTGGAGGAAGGGCCTCAAGACCGGCATGTACTACCTGCGCACCAAGGCGGCCGCCAACGCGCTACAGTTCACCGTCGACGCCCAGAAGGCCAAGGAGTTCAAGGCCGGCTCCAACGGCGCCGAGGCCAAGGAGGCCGAGGAGATGACGGCGGAAGAGCAGATGGCCTGCTCCATCGAGGACCCCGAGGACTGCATCGCCTGCGGTAGCTGATCGGGCCGCGCCTGCGCAACCTTCTCCCTTCCTTCTTCCTCGCCGTTCTTGGCCTGGGCTTCGCCCCTGCGTAGCTACCTTGCTACGCTCGATTCCTTCGCATCCGCATTGCCCTGGGCACCGCGGACAATCCGGCCAACGCCACGAGACCCAGCAACGCCGCCTGCTTCTCGGCCGTACCCCACGGCGCGACCAGCACTCCATGCACGGCGAACGCCAACCCAAGGCCCAACCCCGTCTTCACCAGGGCCTTGTGCCATCGTCGCCGTGCCCGCCCCGCCGACGAGACGGCCTGCAGGCTCGCCAGGGTCGTGCCACCGCCCAGCCACGCCCACCACGCTCCGCCGGGCGCGGCAAGGGCCAACCACGCGCTCGCCAGGAACAGGGGATAGGTCGTGAAGCATCCGATGCACCACCGCATCCCCGCGATGCGGTACGTGTCCTGGTCGTAGTCGGCCGTGTCCGGGTGGTGGCTGAGCCAGTGCGGCGGGAGCCTCCGGGTCGCAGGCACCAGCAACGGCAGGGCCGCAGCGGCCGGGCCGACCTCGGGCGGGGCGCCCTCGACGCAACCGCCGCCCCCGGCGCCGCCGTCGCAGCATCCGTCGCCGTCGCAGCAATCGGGGCAAGCATATCCGGAGCAGTCGCACGCACACGGTTCTTCGCAGCAGCAGTTGCAGCAACAGCACCCGAGCCCGAGCAGCAGCACGACGCCGCCGAGGACAGAGGCCGTGATCCAGCCCGTCGTCGTGGTGGGCAGGGCGAGGACCATGCCAAGCAGCAGCACCATGCGCAGGGCTGGGCGGCCGCCTTCGAGCCGGACACGGACGTTCAAGCCACCGGTTGAGAATAAAGGATGAGGATGAATGGGTGTTGTTCGTTGAGGGGCGGCGTGTGCACGCCTCGTCGAACTGGGTTCGCTCACACCTCGTCGAACCGCGTCCAGGCCGGACGAGCCGGCCTGGAGCGGGTCCGACGAAGCGCTCGCTCCCTCCGGTCGTTCACACTTCGTCGAACAGGTACTGGTCGAACGTGCCCATGCGGCTCTCCCAGTCGTCGGGGTACAGGTAGCGCATGGTCATGGCGACGCTGGAGAGCAGCGAGTTGCCGTCCTGGGGCGTGAAGCAGTACCCCACGACGCGCTTGCCGTCCTCCAGCACCTTGAGGGTGTTGTGGGCCAGTACGGTCTGGTTGAGGATGCGGCCCATGTAGCCGTGGTCTCGGCCGAAGGCGAAGACGGAGTTGGCCGACTTCTTGTACGTGGTGCTGAGGCCGGGGTGCTCGTGGAAGTGGGCGACGATCTCCTCCTCCGTGGTCGCCTGCTTCAGGCGCATGTCGAAGTAGAGCGTGTGCATGTACTGCGTGGGCACCTTCATGGCGGTGCTGAACAACTTCAGGTCGATGTCCTGGGTCTGGTAGAGGTGCCAGACGTCGCGGGCGTGGTGGGTGCCGAACGCGCCGTCCTTGTGGCTGCCGACCTCGGGGGCACCGATGTTCTTGTCCTCGTAGACGTCGCTGCCGCGGCGGATGCAGTTGAAGTTGCCCTCGACGAGGTTGTCCTCGCCGTGGCGCAGCGCGATGGCGTTGATGATGGCGCTCATGTTGTGCGTGTTGCACGACACAATTTGCACGAAGCGGTCCTCTGCGGGGTCGATGGCGTCCTCGTTGACCCAGCGGCAGTAGGGCTTGCCGAAGCCGAACTCGCTGCCCTGGGCCATGAAGCCCTTGCCGGGGCGGTCGTACTTCTCGTAGAAGTTCTGCTTGTTGGCGACGCCGACGCCGCTGGGGGTGCAGTCGATGACGACGGTGGCGCGCTCGATGGCCTCCTCCGTTTCGTAGCTGACCTCCATGCCGAGGTTCTCGAAGTCGGCCTTGACGTTCTCGCCGCACGCGAGCTTGGCGCCACGGCGCAGGAGGTCCTGGATCTTGGAGCGGTCCGTGAACTGCGGCGTGCGCTTGTTGAACGTGACCTCGTCAATGCCGAGCTCCTCGCGCTTGTCCGCGAACAGGTGGATGAGCGGCTCGCCGATGGTTCCGGTGCCGACGATGTGGACGATCTTCTGCGCCATGGGGTTCCCTCAGGCCGGGGCCTTGCGGCGGCGACCGGGGGGTGATTGAAAAAGGGTGGGTGGCGCTCCGGCATGCGGCGGGCGGGGGGTTCGGGGGCGTCACTCGAACCCGGCCACCAATGAGGCTAAGTAGCCCCCGAGGCGGCTTTCGCTTCGATGTCCGCCCACCGCGTCCTGCTGCTCCTGCTCCTCACCGCCTCCCTGGGCGGCTGCGTCGGTGGCCTGGAGGCCCCCGGCGCTCCCCAGGCCGGCGACGCTGCGCCCCACGACCACGGTGACCACGACCACGGCCCCGGAGACGACCACGGCCACGACGACGCGGATGCCGGGCGTCATGGGGCGGACGCCGGACATGGGGTCCGCCACGACGCCCAGACCGGCATGGAGCGACCCGCCTTCTCCGAAGGGGAAGGTCGCGTGCCCAGTGCCGAGGAGGCCGCCTCCCTGCCGCAGTTGTCGCGCATCCGCATCATCGGCGACGACGGCTTCGTCCCCGCCAACGGCGTCGTCGCCGGCAACGGCACCCTCGCAGACCCCTACGTCATCGAGGGCTGGTACGTCACCGGCGAGATGACCATCCAGGACACGGACGCCTGCGTCGTCGTGCGCGAGAACTACGTCGGGGGCCAACTGACGCTGAACTGGAACGGCATCTGCGTCCACGCCCACCACAACTTCGTCCGGGACCTGCGCGTCAACGAGAACATCCGCCGCACCGGCTACGCCACCGGCGGCTTCATCGAGCACAACGAGGTCGAGATCGTGGGCCAACTGCGCCACTACGACGGCGTCTTCCGGTACAACACCGTCGGCCCCGCCGACCCCGGCAGCCTCTACGACGCCGTGCTGGAGACGGTCCCCTACGACTTCGTCGTCGACCGCCGCGTCGCCAACATCGACGGCTTCAACCAGGGAATCATCCACGGCAACACCTTCCACGGCAGCGTCGACCTGGACTTCCACGGCCACCACCACGGCACCGGCTTCTTCGCCCCGCACAGCCACTACCACGGTGACACCCTGGAGCGCGAGATGGGCCACGACCACACCCAGCGCTGGACCTCCGTCGTCTTCTCGCAGAACCACATCATCGACCTGGAGGGGTACGGCCTGCGCTACGACGACCGCAACCACGCCGGCGACGACCGCACCGCCGCCTCCGAGCAGGAGGAGACCCTGGAGTTGGACCACGTCCACCGCACCCGCGTCGAGCTCGTCGGCAACACCGTCGAGGGCGCCGGCCTGTGGATCGACGTCTTCAACGCCGACGACGAACGCCACCCGGAGCGCAACGACGGCTGGCTGACCATCGAGGACAACACCGTCGTCCTGCACGAGCGCGACCCCGGCCCCCTCGGCATCTACGACCGCTACGAGGCCACCACCGGCATCCTCGTCCAGACCAGCAAGGAACTGGAGTTGCGCGTCGCCGGCAACGACCTGCGCGTCGCGCGCGGGGCCGATTCGGGCTACCTGGACGTCCTGAGCCCCGAGCCGGTCTTCCGCGCCCTGCGCCTCGACCGCATCACGGACGGCACCGTGTCCGTCGTCGGCAACACCGCCGACGGCTTCGACGTGGGCGTCGCCGCGGGCCGCTTCGACGCCGTCTCCTGGCGCCTGGCTGGCAACGACTTCGGCGGTGCGCAGGAGTTCGAGGCCGCCGACTCCGGCCCCCTGCCCCAGCGGTAGTTCAGAGAAACCCACTACAAACACCAAATACGTTTGTCAGGAGTCGAACCCGATGCGTGCTTGGGCCGTCCCCCTCATCCTGCTTGCCACCGCCCTCGCCGGCTGCTCCGACGACGGCGGCGACGCCGACATGCACGACGGGCACGACGGGCACGGCGCCCTCGACGGCGAGGGCTACGCCCCCGACGCCCCGCCCGCCGACGCCCCCGTCTGGAGCCTCGGCGACTACTGGACCTTCGAGGACAACCTCGGCAACGTCTACAGCCTCGTCGTCGCCGAGGACGCCGGCGGCGACTGGGTGGTCCTCACCAACGACAAGACCCTCGCCCGCTTCGACGCCCTCTTCGACATCAGCTACGTCGGCAACGTCCGCAAGGCCGACCTGGCCGGCCAGCAGGGCAGCGAGCGCATCCAGTTCTTCGACTTCCCCCTCCACCACAACAAGGAGTGGATGACCGTCTGGGACGGCGAGAGCCGCCACGTCGTCGCCCACGCCCTGCCTGGCGGGAAGTTCCACATCGTCGCCCACGTCGCCGGCAACGAGCAGGGCGACCAGCACGCCACCTACGTCTACGACGCCAACATCGGCCACTTCGAGAGCATCTCCTTCTTCGACGCCAACGGCACCGCCACCTACACCGCCGAGCGCACCGGCGCCGGCGCCGACTTCACGGGCACCCTGTACCGCTTCGGCGCCGTCGAGGAGGTCCACGCCCGGCAGGTCGGCGGTCCGGGGCAGGCCCAGGACCAGTTCACCGTCCCCGAGGGCACCGGCGAACTGACCCTCACGGCGACCGTCGACTGCGGCGGACAGCCCGCGCCGATCTTCTACGCCGTCCAACAACCCAACGAGGACGGCACCGCCGCCCAGACGCCCCCCACGCCCGTCGTCAATACCGTCGAGCCGGTCATGGGCACCGACGCGCAGTGCCCGGACAGCGAGGGCACCGCCCAGGCCGTCGTGGAGGACCCCCGCGCGGGCGCGTGGCGCTTCGACGCCGCCAGCGGCAGTCCCGAAGGCAACCTCGACTTCACCGCCGTCTGGCAGCCCCGCGAGGACCTCCCCCGGTAATCGCCCACGGGATACGGCCAAGTACCGCCTCCGCGTCGAAGCCCCCGTGGGACAGACGCGCTGGTACCGGGAGCGTCGCGACGACCCCTACTTCAAGCAGGCCAAGAAGGCCGGCTACCGCGCCCGCAGTGCGTACAAGCTCCAGCAGATCAACAACAAGTTCAAGGTCGTCAAGAAGGGCGCCGCCGTCGCCGACCTGGGCTGCGCCCCCGGCGGCTGGTCGCAGGTGCTCGTCGAACTGGTCGGCGAGGACGGACTCGTCGTCGGCGTCGACCTGCAACGCACCCGCCCCATCGAGGGCGCCCGGTTCCTCCAGGGCGACTTCACGCAGCAGGACACCCGCGACCGCCTCAGCGCCATCCTGGAGGAGGCGGGGCGCGGCGCCCTGGACGCCGTCGTCAGCGACATGGCCCCCGACATGAGCGGCAACTACGACCTGGACCAGGCGCGCAGCGTCCACCTGAGCACCCTGGCGCTGGAGTTCGCCGACCGCCACCTGCGCGAGGGCGGCAACTTCGTGTGCAAGGTCTTCGAGGGCGCCGACTTCCAGGAGTTCCGCGCGGCGGTGCGCGAACGGTTCCGCTCGGTGCGCCTCGTCCACCCCGCCGCCAGCCGCAAGCAAAGCAGCGAGGTGTTCGTGGTCGGGCTGCGGTTCCAGGGTGCCCCCGACGGGGACGAGGAGGAGTAGGGCGCCCTCCCGTGCCACATCCTTGAAAGCCTCGACGCGTCCTATTGCGTTCCAGATGGTCTCCCGCCGCGGCCCCCGCTGGGTCTTCTGGCCCGCCAAGTTCCTGTGGGCCCCCCTCGTCGCCGCCGGCACCTGGATGACGTTCGTCACCGGCTTCACGGCGGACGTCATCGGCGACGGCCAGTTCCGCGTCAGCCTGCGCTTCTTCGAGCCGGCCGGCTGGTCGGCGTCGCCGCTGCTGCACGGCCTCGGCGTCGTGCTGCTGCTGGCGGGCCTCGTCTTCCTGCGCCTCTACGCCTGGGTCCCCGACCCCGACCGGCGGGCCGTCGTCGAGGAGTTCCCCCTCTGGACCCTGTCGGCGTGGGCGTTCCTGGCCCTCGCCCTCGGCGCCGCGTGGCGCCTCACGGGGCACGTCTGGGACGTGGACGCGGACGGACTGGAGTGGCGCTTCCTCGTCGCCCTGCGCACCCACTGGGCCGACCGCGCCGTCGCCGTGGCCGCCCTCCTGGCCAGCATCGCCTGCACGCTGCTGTCCTACGGGCGCAGCGCCTACGCGCGGTACTGGGCGCCCCGGACCACCGTCGGCCGGGACGCGCGCTAGCTGGCCAGGGCGGCGTCGCCCGTCCCCACGCGCTCCCGGCGCTGCCGGAACCGGACGCCGAGCAGGGCGGACAGGACGCCGACGCCCGCCAGCACCCACGCGACGGTGCTGGTGACCACCCACGCCTCCCGGCCGGACCCGTCCAGCAACAGCAGGGGGCGTCCCGCCTCCCGCGCGTCGTAGCCCACCGAGAGGGGGTCGCGCTCGTAGTCCAGGTCGCCGATGGCGGGGCCGGCGTACTTCAGCTCCTGTCCGGCCAGGAACGCCTCGCGGTTGCCGACGGTGGCGGCGGCGAGGTTGAACGCCTCCACCACGTCCAGGTAGCCGGCGCCGACGCGGTGGACGGGGTCGGCCATGGGGCGGGCGGTGGCGACGAGCACGTCCATCGCCTGGTCGGGCGACAACGCCGGGTTGGTGGCGAACAGCAGCGCGGCGGCCCCCGCGACGTGGGGGGCGGCCATGCTGGTGCCGCTGCGGTCCAGGTACAGCGCCTCGCTGCTGCCGTCCACGAGGCCGGCGCCCAGGCGGGGACTGGCCAGGGGGTCGGCGCTGCGGATGCGGCTGCCGGGAGCGGTGCGGACGTCTGGCTCGAGTGGGCGCTGGCCGACATGCAGCGCGTGGGCTAC
>JANQNI010000066.1 GCA_028289805.1 Thermoplasmatota archaeon
TGAAGGCCGTGGAGGCCCGCCGCTACCAGGACACCGCAGGGAAGGTCCAGATCCGCATCGACCACAACAGCCACCTGGCCAACGTCAGCGTCGAGAAGGACGTGCTGCGCATCGAGTTCCAGTTCACGACGAGCTACGGCGCCCTGGGCGTGGTGAAGGCGGAGGGCACGCTGGTGTGGAAGGGCGCGGACGCGGACGCCGCCGGCGCGGCCCTGGCGCAGTGGAACGAGAAGCGCAACCTGCCGCCGGCGGTGGCGCAGGAGGTCCACCAGGGCATCCTGGCCGCGTGCGTGCCCGAGGCGGTGGGACTCTCCAAGACGGTGCGGTTGCCGCCCCCCATCCCGCTGCCGCAGGTGCGCGTGGGGCAGGCCGACGGCACGGCGGCAGGCCAGAGTGCGCCCCCCGCGCCGGCCGACGCGCCGGAGATCGGTTGAGGCCCACGGCCAGGAGCCTTTATCTGGAGAATCCGAGCCCTTAATTACATCGGATTTCTCGGTCCCCCACTTACGGGATGCCTATGGCCCGCTCCATGGAACGCCGAACCACCCGCGCGACGAGCACGCGTGCGGGTGCCGACGAGATCAAGAAGAACCTCACGAACGTGGCCTCGGAGATCGCCCGCGTGCGCGACCAGGCCCGCCAGGAGGTCGAGAGCCTGGAGCGCATCCGCGGGATGCTCGGCACCGGCTACCTGGAGAACATGCTCTCCAGCATCGAGGAGCTGGAGAACCGCATCGAGGAGCTGGAGAACAACAGCCTGCAGGCGCGCGAGGACGTCAGCCGCACCCAGGCGGAACTGGAGCAGGAGCAGGAGCGCCTGAAGAAGCTCTGGGACGCCTACAAGTCGCAGGAGGACGAACTGGACCGCCTCAAGCGCGACTACCCCCTGATGGAGGAGAAGCTGTTCGAGCGCGAGCGCACCGTGGAGCAGCAGAAGCGCGAGATCGCCCGCCTGGAGGGCCTCGCCAAGTACAAGCAGGACTACGACGCCCTCGTCAAGGACCACCGCCGACTGGAGCAGGAGGCGGAGCAGATGGAGAAGCAGCTGGAGAAGAGCCAGCAGCACCTCCGGGCGATGGAGGACGAGGTGCGCGAGCTGCGCGAGGTGGAGCAGGACGCCGGCCGCGCCGAGGAGCTGGAGAAGCTCCTGGACGAGGAGCGCGAGCGCCTCGCCAAGCTGTACCGGGTCTACGAGGACCTGGAGGCGGAGAAGAAGGAGACGGACGCCCTGCTGGAGGAGTGGCAGGCGTGGGCCGAGCAGGTCAAGCCGGTGCTCCAGAGCGCCTGCGGCCTCGTCGACTCCGCCCCGAACTGATCCGCGTCTGCCGTCCACCGGCAGCCCTTTGCCCCTCCCCCTCCAAGTTCCCTTGATGCGTGCCCCCGTGGTCGCCTTCACCGGCGCCGGCCTGTCGACGGCCAGCGGCGTCCCGGACTTCCGTTCGCCCGGCGGCGTCTGGGAGCGCTTCGACGCGTCGGAGTTCACCATCGACCGGTTCCACGCGGACCCGGCGCGGTTCTGGGACCGTCGCGCGCGGCTGATCGCCGCCATGGACTACCTGGACGCCGCGCCCAACGCCGCCCACGTCGCCCTCGCCGAGGCGGTGCTGCGGGGGGACGTGGCCGCCGTGGTGACGCAGAACGTCGACGGGCTGCACGCCAAGGCCGGGACGCCAGCGGAGCGCCTCGTGGAGGTGCACGGCAGCGGGCACCGCTGCGTCTGCCTGACGTGCCTCCGGCGCGAGGACGCGCGGTCGGTGCTGGCGCGCCGCGTGGATGGGGAGGCTCCTCCGTGCGTGGCGACGGCGTCCTGCGGGGGCCTGATGAAGCCGGACGTGGTGCTGTTCGGGGAGCCGGTGGCGGCCATGCCGGAGGCGTTGTCCTGGGTCCGGGAGGCGGGGACGCTCCTGGTGGCGGGGACGAGCCTGCGCGTCTTCCCCGCCGCCGGCCTCGTGGACGTGGCGTTGGATGCGGGCGCCGAGCTGGTCCTCGTCAACCGGGAGCCGACGCCCTGCGACGGGGCGGCGACGCGGGTGCTGCGGGGCGCGGTCGAGGACGAGATCCCGCGCCTCCTGGGGCTCCCGTCCAGCCCTCCCACGGACAAGTCGCCTGTTCAATACACCTAAGAACCACCCCCGAATCGAAGCGGCGTCCATGCGGATCAGCGGTGGGGAGCGCGCACTCGGCGTTCTGGGCTACCTCTTGTTCTTCTTCGTCATCCCGTTGAAGGTCAAGCGCGACAGCATCTTCGTCCAGTTCCACGCACGCCAGGGCGGCGTCCTATTCGGGCTGTGGGCGATCCTGTCGCTGCTGTTCTTCATCGTGCTGCTGTTCATCGACACCGGCACCGTGGGCACCATCCTCATCGGGGCCATCTTCCTCGTGACGGGATTGTACCTCCTGATGGCCCTCGTGGGCATCTTCAAGGTGCTGCTGGGCGAGCGCTACCGCATGCCCGTCGTCGCCGACATCGCCCTCATGATGGGGCTGTAGTCGCTTCGCAACAGGTTTGACCTCTCCACCCCATCCCGCTTCCCCGGAGACCCCATGCGTACCCTGCCCCTCGCCGTCGCACTCGTCGTCCTGAGCGCGGCCCTCGCCGGCTGCGTCGGGGGGGAGAAGCGCAGCGAGTGGGCCTTCGACGTGACCCAGCTCGACGAGGTCTACGGCGGGGGCCTGACGGGCCAGGGCGTCGTGGTGGCGGTGTTGGACACCGGCGTCGACGTGCGCCACCCGAGTCTGGACCACCTCGTCGACGGCGACGAGGGCAACGGGGAGCTGATCGCGTTCCGGGACTTCCTGGACGGCGGCCAGGGCGTGGATGCGGCGTTCGACCCGGACGGCCACGGCAGCCACGTCGTCGGCATCATCTCCGCCCGCGGCAGCAGCTTCGGCCACAAGCTCGTCAACGGCGGTGTGGACCTGCTGGGGGCCGCCCCCCACGTCCGCCTCGTGGTGGCCCGCGTCTGCGACGTGCAGGACGATGCGTGCGACGGCCAGGCCCTCGTGGACGCCATGCGGTGGGCCGTCGACGTGCAGGGCGCGCAGGTGGTCAGCATGAGCCTCGGCGGCCTGGTGGGCGAGGGCCTGCTGGACGACGTCTTCGGTGGCGAGTCCCAGCGTCAGGCCAACGAGTTGGAGGACGCCATCAACGACGCGGTCGCCGACGGCGTCGTGGTGGTGGCGGCTGCGGGCAACGACGGCCCGGAGACCGAGGACGTGGCGTTCCCGGCCCGCATCCCAGGCGTCATCGCGGTGGGCG
>JANQNI010000079.1 GCA_028289805.1 Thermoplasmatota archaeon
CCTGGGCGCTGGTGTCGACGCCGCTCTCCTCGCCCAGCTTGGCGAGTGCCTCGGCCTGCGCCTCGGCGGCGGCCCAGATGGCTTCCTCCGCCTCGGCGCCGGCCGCGAGGGCCTCCTGCGCCTTGGCCTGCAGTTCCTGCTCGGCCTCGGCGGCGGCCGTGTACATCGCCTCCACCTGGCCCTCGGTCTCGGCGCGGAGGCTGCGCTTGGCCTCGGCCTGGACGCTGCGCGCCTCCTCGACCTGCGCTTCCGCCTCGGCGTGCAGTTCCGCCTCCTTGTGGAACGCGGCCTCCATCTCGGCGCTGGCCTTGGCCTCCGCCTCGGCGGTCACCTCGGCCTTCGCCTGGACGGCGGCCTCGGCGGCGGCCTCGATCTGCGCCTCCGTCTCGGCGACGAGGGTCAGTTCGACCTCCCAGGAAGCGTTGACGGCGGCGCGGGCGGCGGTGGTGGCCTGCCACGCGGCGTCGATGGTGGTCTCGGCGTGGGCCAGGGCGGCCTCGGCGCCCTCGCGGTCGGGGGCCTCGTAGTACGTGTAGCCCTCGGCGCCGCTGACGTAGTGGTAGTCCTCGCCCAGCAGGACGGTGACGTTGTTCTGGGCGTCGACAGCCTCGATGATCTGCGTCTTGTACGTGATGTAGGCGTCGACGGCGCCGCTCAGGGCCCCGTCGGCCTCGGCCACGCCCGTGCCGGGCAGGTTCACGGCGGCGCGGGCCTCGAAGCTGCTGGAGCTGCTCTCGTAGGAGCCGCCCTCGCCGGGCGCCTCGAACTCGTACGCGTACTCGTAGGAGCCGTTCTCGAACTCGGAGGCGTCCACCTCGGCCTCGCCGACGTCGACGGCCTCGCCCTCGACGTAGGACTCGGGGGCCTCCTCGAGGCTCCCGGAGACCTCGCCGGCGGCGGCCACGGCGCCCTCCGCCTCGCTGGCGGCCTGGGCGGCGGCCTCGCTCGCGGCGTCGAGGCTGGCGTTGTATTCGGCGCCGACGGCGGCGCCCGCGTCCGCGACCGCGGAGGCGCTGGCGTCCGCGATGGCCTGGATCTCGGCGATGGCCTGGGCGGCAGCCTGCTCGGCGTCGAGGGACGCGTCAGCGGCTTCCTGGAACGACTCCGACCCGGCGTCGCTGGCCAGGGGGTCGCTCCAGGGCTGGAGATAGAGGGCGGAGAGGCCCGTGACCAGGAGCAATGCGGTCACGGTCGTCGCGAACACGGCCTTGCGGCGGGTTCGCCTTCGTTCGGGGGTCTTGGTGGTCAATGGAGTCACCGACGCGGGATGGGACGGCGGCGCCCTATGGCGGGTATCCAGAACGCCCGGAAGCGTCGCCGCCGCGGCACGGCGGGGAGAGGCTCGGATTCCGGGCGTTCGAGCCAGACGCCACGACGCCACGACGCCGACGGTCACGGACATGACCCCCGACCCCGCAGCCGGCGACGCGCCCGGACGCACCCCCGCCCGTCCACCCGGCCGGGCCCCGTGCGTGCGGCAGCGCATCCTCGCCGTCGTGCGCGCCGACCCCGGCGTCCACGTCCGCCGCGTCAGCCTCCTCACCGGCATGAGCTGGAACGCCTGCCAGCACCACCTGCGCAGCCTGGAGGCGGAGGGGACGCTCGTCCACCGCAAGGTCGGCGCCCGCGTCTGCTGGTACGACGCCAGCGGCGGCGCCTTCCCCCACAAGGCGGCCGCGGCGCTCCTGCACGAGCCGCGCAACCTGCGCGTCGCCCGCGCCGTCGCCGAACGCCCCGGCCAGAGCCAGTCCCGCATCGCCGAGCGCCTGGGCTACGCCGCCAGCAGCGTCCACCGCCGCGTCCGTCGCCTGGAGGACGCCGGGCTGCTCCGGCGCAGCGTCGCCACCGGGGCGATGCGCGTCTACCCCACCGAGGGGCTCGGGGAACTGGCCGACCGCACGGGCCTCAACCTCATGGGAGGCGTCGCGTGAGGGCGGGAGTGGGAAGAGGTGGATGGGGCCAGGGTGTGTGGAGTGGTGGTTCCGGTGTGTGATGCGCGTAGGGCCCCATCCGGTGATCCTGAAGGGGACGCGGCCGTTTCGACGGCCACGCCTCCAGGTGGGGCGACACGGGGGATAAGGCCGCCACCCGGTTCGTGGCGTCGCGCGGGGTCGGTGGACGCCCGGAATGCATCGCCCAGTACCCCCGCGTGGCGTCCCTGCCCGGCGACCGCACCCCGCCGCTTCCGGCGGTTCGAGCCATCGGCCATCAACCGTCCCCCACACAACGGGGGCCGCCGATGAAACGATTGCTGCTCCTGCTCCTCACCGCCGCCCTCGTCTTCGCCGGCGGTAGCCTGCAGCCCGCCACGGCCACGCCCGACGGCGCCGAGCCCGAGCCGACCCCCCTGTCGCCCCTGTGGTGGTGGAGCCTCCCGACCGTCCTCGCCGCCTGGGTGGCCGGCAAGCTGGTGATCGTGGGCCAGGGCGCCCTCCACCTCGGCATCCCCGCCCCGCGCGGCCTGCGGCTGTTCCTGCTGCTTCCCTTCGTCGGCCTGTTCAGCCGCATCGACCGCGCCGACCTGCTCGACAACCCCGTGCGCAGGCGCGTGCGCGCCCACGTCGCCGAGCACCCCGGCGCGTCCATCATGGAGGTCCGCAACGCCCTCGGCATCGCCTGGGGGACCGCCGTCTACCACCTGGAGCGGTTGGAGCGCAACGGCGAGCTGGTGGGCGAACGGCGCGGCAACCGGCACCGGTACTTCCAGGCCAACAGCCCCGAGGCGATGCCGAGGGCGTTGCGGACCTCCATGATGGACGCGCCGGGGTGCTCGGCGACGTGGGCGCGCACGCGCCTGC
>JANQNI010000093.1 GCA_028289805.1 Thermoplasmatota archaeon
GCCCGAAACGCCCGCAGATGCGTTCGCGTTCGGCGTCCGGCAGGCGGGAAGGATTACCGAGTGAAACGCCTTTCATCAGCGTTCCGACGACCGGCGGCAAGATCCTCAACACCGAGCGCGCCCGGCTGGACCGGATGCTCCAGAACAAGGAGGTCCAGGCCCTCATCCAGGCCGTCGGCACCAGCATCGGCGAGGACTTCGACCCCGAGAAGGCCCGCTACCACAAGATCGTCATCATGACGGACGCCGACGTGGACGGCGCCCACATCCGCACCCTGCTCCTGACGTTCTTCTACCGTTACATGGCCGAGCTCATCGAGCGCGGCTACCTCTACATCGCCCAGCCGCCGCTCTACAAGATGAAGAAGGGCAGCCAGGAGCGCTACGTCTACGACGACCGCGCCAAGGAGGCCCTGCTCGACGAGTGGCACAAGGAGGGCGAGGAGCGCGGCAAGGGCGTCGGCCTCCAGCGCTTCAAGGGTCTGGGTGAGATGAACCCCACCCAGCTCTGGGAGACCACCATGGACCCCGAGGCCCGCACCCTGCTGCAGGTCACCGTCGAGGACGCCGTGATGGCCGACGAACTGTTCGTGACCCTGATGGGCGACCAGGTGGAGCCCCGGCGGGACTTCATCGAGAAGCACGCCCTCGAAGCGGAGATTGATGTCTGATGTCCGACGACAACGCCCCCCAGCCTGACGCCGGCGACGCCGACCTCCCCACGCCGACGGAGGTGGAGAGCGACAAGGTCGCCCCCCGCCCCATCGACCAGGAGATGCGCCAGTCCTTCCTGGACTACGCCATGTCCGTCATCGTCTCCCGCGCCCTGCCGGACGCCCGCGACGGCCTCAAGCCGGTCCACCGGCGCATCCTGTACGCCATGGGCGAACTGGGCATGAGCCACTCGGCGTCCTACAAGAAATCGGCCAACGTGGTCGGTGAGGTGCTGGGCAAGTACCACCCGCACGGCGACTCGTCCATCTACGACGCCATGGTGCGCATGGCCCAGGACTGGAGCCTGCGCTACCCGATGGTGGACGGCCAGGGCAACTTCGGCAGCGTCGACGGGGACGGAGCGGCGGCCATGCGGTACACGGAGGCCCGCCTCGCCAAGGTCGCCGCACCGATGCTCACGGACATCGACAAGGACACGGTCGACTGGGCGCCCACCTACGACGGCGCCCGCAACGAGCCGACCGCGCTCCCTGCCGCGGTGCCCAACCTGCTCGTCAACGGCAGCGACGGCATCGCCGTCGGCATGGCCACGCGGATGCCCCCCCACAACCTCTCGGAGGTCATCGACGCCACCGTGCGCCTCATCGACGAACCCGAATCGTCGGTCCAGGACCTGATGGGCCACGTCCAGGGCCCCGACTTCCCGACGGGCGGCATCATCTACGGCCGCAGCGGCATCCTGCACGCCCTCGCCACCGGCCGGGGCCGCATCGTCGTGCGCGGCAAGCACCACGTCGAGCAGGCCACGGCGGACAAGGACCGCATCGTCTTCACGGAAATTCCGTACCAGGTCAACAAGGCCAGCGTCCTGATGGCCATCGCGGAACTGGCCAAGGACAAGGTCATCGAGGGCATCGCGGACCTGCGCGACGAGTCGGACCGGCGCGGCATGCGCATGGTCATCGAGCTCAAGCGCGACGCCATCACGGACGTGGTGCTGAACCAGCTCTGGAAGCACACCGCGCTTCAAAGCAGCTACAGCGTCAACAACGTCGCCATCGTCGACGGCCGCCCCCGCACCCTCAACCTCCTGGAACTGCTGCGTGTCTTCCTGGACCACCGGTTCGAGGTCGTCACCCGCCGGACGCGGTACGAACTGGACAAGGCGGAGAAGCGCGCCCACATCGTCGAGGGGCTGCTGACGGCCCTGGACAACATCGACGCGGTCGTCAAGCTCATCCGTGAGTCGGCCGACGCCGAGACGGCCCGCGCCGGCCTGATGAGCACGTTCGGCCTGTCCGAGGTCCAGTCCAAGGCCATCCTCGACATGCGCCTCCAGAAGCTCACCGGCCTCGAGTCGGACGCGCTCCGGGCGGAGTTCGAGGAGTTGCAGGAGAAGATCGCGTACTACAAGCGCGTCCTGGCCGACCCCGCCGAGGTCTACGCCATCATCCGCGCCGAGCTGCTGAAGCTCAGGGAGGACTTCGCCGACGAGCGCCGCACCGCCATCGAGGAGGGCGAAATTGACATCGACGACGAGGCGCTCATCCCCGAGGAGCGCAGCGTCTACACGTTCACGCAGCAGGGCTACCTGAAGCGCACCCCCCTGGACACGTACCGGGAGCAGAACCGCGGCGGCAAGGGCCTCAAGGGCATGCAGGCCAAGGAGGACGACTTCGTCGTCGGCACCGCCGTCGGCTCCACCCACGACTACCTGTGCCTCTTCACGAACACGGGCCGCGTCCACTGGCTCAAGGGCTACAAGGTCCCCTCCGGCTCCCGCCAGAGCCGCGGCAAGCCGGTGCAGAACCTCATCCAACTGGACGAGGGCGAGCGCGTGGAGACCGTCATCCCCGTCTCCGACTTCGAGGAGCCCGGTGCCCACCTGTTCTTCGCCACGAAGCGGGGCATCGTCAAGCGCACGGAGCTGTCGGCGTTCAAGAACGTCCGCGTCGTGGGCATCAAGGCCATCAACCTCGCCGACGACGACCAGTTGCTGGGCGTGCGCAAGACCGACGGCGCCCGGCACATCCTGCTGGCCAGCCGCAACGGCCAGTGCGTCCACTTCACCGAGGACAAGGTGCGCTCCATGGGCCGCGTCGCCACCGGCGTCCGGGGCATGACCCTCGCCGACGGCGACGAGGTCGTCGGCCTCGCCGTCGCCGAGCCGGGCACCCAGGTGCTCACGGTCACCCAGAACGGCTTCGGCAAGCGCACCCCCGTCGAGGAGTACCGCGAGACCAACCGGGGCGGCAAGGGCGTGCGCACCATCCGCGTCAACGAGCGCAACGGCGGCGTGGTCGCCATCCGCACGGTCACCGGCGACGAGGGGTTGCTGCTGGTCACCCGCAGCGGCATGGTGGTGCGCACCCGCGTGGGCGACGTGAGCCAGCTCGGCCGCGACACCCAGGGCGTCACCGTCATGCGCCTCAACGCCGACGACGCGGTGATGCAGGTGGCCGTGCTGCCGGCGGAGGAGGCCGGGGACGGCGAGGGCGACGCGGAGGATGCCGACGGCGGAGCTCCCGGCGAGGCCACCCCCGACGTCCCCCCGGGCGAGGCACCTGCGGCGACGTGAGGGCTCGGTTCGAGCATTCGACCACGCTCCTTAAGCCGCAGGTCGGGTCGTTTCGACCATGCGGTGGTGGACCGTGGCCCTGCCTGCGCGCGTCGTGACGACCCTCGCTCCCGTCTCCGTGGCCCCGCCCGGCGGGGGCGACTCCGTGACCCGGACGGACGGTGAGGGCGACCACGCCGCCACGACGGAGGGCGGGACGAAACTGCCCCCGGTCCGCTGGGTCCACCTGGACCTGCACGGCGCCACCTTCGAGGAGCGCGCCGACGCCCTCCACCCCATCGCCGTGGAGGTTCCCGCCGGCGCCCTCGGTGGCGAGCAGGCCGACCACGCCCTCCCCGTCTCCTCCGCCAACGACCCCGCGGTCCGCACCCGCAAGCGCCTCCCGGCCGAGGTGGACGCGGACGCCGCCCACCCCGACGCGGGCGACGCCGCCGTGGAACTGAACGCCCACCTGCGCAGCCGGGACCCTCCGGGCCCCGG
>JANQNI010000099.1 GCA_028289805.1 Thermoplasmatota archaeon
ACCCGCGACGCGGCCGAGCGGGGCGCCTGGCAGTGGCCGGGGCCCAAGACCGCCGCCGCCCTCGCGGGGGCCGCCGCCGGCGCCACCCTGATCGCGTTCGCTGTCTCCGCCCTCAAGGCGGGCAGCGGCGTCGGCCTCTTCAGCCGCATCACCGGCGAAGACCTGCTGGAACACCCGGTGCGCAACGACATCATGAGCCACGTCAGCACCGACCCCGGCATCCACTTCCAGGAGTTGGCGCGCCGCATCGGCAAGGGTCGCGGGACCACCGAGCACCATGTGCGCAAACTGGTGGACGCCGACTTCCTCTCCGAGCAGACGGCAGGCGGATTCACCTGCTACTTCCCCAAGGGCCGCATCGACCGCCGCATCATGGCCGCCGCGCCGATCCTGAAGAGCCCCGGCGCCCGCACCCTGCTGGGCGCCATCGCCACCACCCCCGGCTGCGTCGCCAAGGACCTCAGCGCGGCGCTCGGGATGGCACCCAGCACCGTCAACTACCACCTGAAGAAGCTCCAGGAGTGCGGCCTCGTCGTCGCGACGCGGCAGGGCCGCAGCCTCTCCCTGGAGGCAACGGACGTGGGTCGCTCGGCGCTGGGCACGTTCGCGCCGAGCAACGCGTGAGCGGGCGCCTACCGGAAGACCTCGACGGACCAGTCTCCAACCGCCTGCACGTCCACGAAGTAGACGCCGTCGGCGGGAATCGCCACGCGCACCGCCTCCGCGTGGTCGCCGAAGTCGCTCGCGACGGCCTCGCTGCCGCCGCGCCGCACGAGGTTGCCGTTGGCGTCGTAGAGGCGCACCACGAACTCGCCGTAGGGCGCCGTGTGGGCGGTGCGGAACGTCACCTCGCCCTCCGCCGCCTCGAAGGCCAGGTCGGCGGCGTCGCCGCGGCCCGTCTGCTGCACCGGCACCGGCGCCGGCGCCTCGACGCGGGGTTGCTCGATGGTCACCTCCCACGCGCCGCCGCCGTCGCCGGAGGCCACGTCGGCGACGTAGCGGCCCGGCGGCAGGCCCAGGTAGCGCGCGCCGTCGTAGTCCCCCTGCGGGGCGGCGAGGGCGCGGCGGTCCGCGTCGGGGTCGTCGAGGTTGCGGAAGGTGACGCTGAACAGGCCGTCGCCGCGGTACGTCATCGCCACGCGCAGGAGGCCCTGCTCCGTCTCGAAGGGGGCCGTGGATTCGTCGCCGCCGCCCCGGAACGAGATGGCGGGGGGCGCCTCGCCTGCGGGGCCGGCGCCGCCGACGGTGGCGTTGTCCGTGACCGGGATGATGGTCGCGGGCGGGGCGGCGGTGGCGTTGTCCAGCCGTTGGAGGCCCGCGATGAGGTCGGGCACCGTGCCGTTGCCGGAACCCTCGGCCGCGTCCGGGGGGGCGCCCGCGCCGGCGGGGGGGTCGTCCGGACCGTCGATGACGAGGGCGGCCACGAGGCCGGCAAACAGCAGCATCCCGACGAACACCGAGGCGACGACGACGCGCTCCCGGCGCACGGAGGGACGTCGGCGCGCCGACGTCGGGGCCGGACGCACCTTGCCGGCGAGGCCGCAGTGGGGACACCGCGGGTTGGCACGGGCGGGGAAGACCGTGGAGCAACGGGGGCAACGGATGCGCTCGACCACGGGGGGAGGCCGGACTCCCGACGTATATCCATTGTGGACCAAACGCCGGAACAACGACCGCTGGATTCGAGGGTCGTCCCAAGCTCCCTTTTATGCCCCTCGTGCAGCTTCGGCCATGGAACCCCGCATTCTGCCTGCCTGCACCCTGCTTCTCCTGCTTGCCTCGGTCGCGTCGCCGCCGGCGGCCGCCGACACCTACGAGGACGCCACCGCCGACGTGCGCATGCGCGTGCTGAACCAGTGGACCGACGCCCCCGGCGCATGGGACGGCGTCGACGTCACCGCCCTGCACGTCGAGGAGGACCCCAGCTACTTCCACTTCCGCATCGACCTCGTGGACCTCTCCACGAACGAGGGCGGCGTCAAGCACGACGCTGCGACGTACTTCATCTCCTTCGCGCACGGCGGCAAGCTGCACGCCGCCGGCATCTTCCGCAACATCCTCGAGGACGCCTGGTACGCCAACCAGTACGAGGTGGACCCCGAGACGGGCTCCACGCGCTGGGTCGCCCCCCTCGACGGCGACGGCAGCGACGCGGAGGGCTCCGCGTGGATTCGCGCGCCCCGGGAGGCGTTCCTGGACGCCCACGGCGCCCCGCCCGTGCGGGGCAGCGCCTTCACGGACCTCACCCTGACGGCCATGGGCCACGGCGGCGGCGCCACGTGCTGCGTCACCATCGAGGACATCAACCGAGGCAACATGGTGGAGGCCGTGGACACGGTCGAGGCCGGCGTCTACGAGGTCCAGCACGGCGGACGGGAGGGCCAGGGCGGCCTGCGCCTCACCGCCGAGCGCCCGTTCCGCGCCAGCAACGGCGGTGCTGCCGTCCTGCGCTACGCCGTCGAGGCCGCCTACGAGCCCGGCGGCGACGCGACCGACGACAACCGGACCTTCGCGCTGCGCGCCGAGGGCGTCCCCGACGGCTGGAGGGTCCACCTGCCCGAGCCCCTCACGCTGGCCGCCGGCGGCCGCGCCGAACTGGAGGTGCTGGTGGAGACGCCCTTCGTGCACCAGCACGGCGGCAGCGACGCCTTCGACCTGGTCCTGGAGCCGGACGCCCCCGACGGCGGCGCCGCCCACGCCCACGTCGCCCTCGGCGTCCACTACCTCGAGGTGCCCCAGCCCAGCGGCCACCACCCCCGCCTCTGGCTCCCCAGCGTCGCCCTCGGGGAGTTCAACAGCAACCTCGGCGCCCCCCTCGGCAACGCCGACGGCCGCATCTACCTCAACGCCCTGGAGGACGACCCCGGCGACGAGGCCGTCGCCGTGCGCATGGCCCAGTGGGGCGCCGGCAGCAGCGAGTACCGCCTCTACGCCTGCCTGGAGCCCGGCCTCCTGATGGGGCTCGACATGGACGTGGACGGGACCGGCGCCCTGGAGTTGCCCGTCTCCGCCGACGCACCGATGCAGGGCGCCGTCTCCGGCCGCATCGTCCATCTGGGCCCCGGCCAGGAGATGCGCTCCTGCTACCCCGGCTCGTGGGGCGACCGGGAAGCCACCGACCTCGCCACCCTCGCGGGCGCAGCCACCGACCTCGCCGCCGCGCCCCGGAGCCTGGAGGCGACGCTCGCGCCCCTGCCCGCCGGCGACCGCGTCCCCTACACGCCCGGCGCCCAACTGGTGCTGGAACTGGCCGTGGGAGCCTATTCACCATAAGCATGAGTTTTGGATACACGCCCGGACCGGGGCCAGCCGAATTAGTGCTGGCCCCGG
>JANQNI010000126.1 GCA_028289805.1 Thermoplasmatota archaeon
GGTCGTCGCCCGCACCAAGACCGAGCACGGCCCCAACCCCCACGCCTGGTTCGACACCGGCGCCGCCACAATGAGCCTCGTCCTGCAAGCCCACGCGCACGGGCTCGCCGCCCACGCCATGGGCGGCGTCGACCGCGACGCGGCCCACCGACTGCTCGGCCTGGACGACGACGAGGACGTCGTGTGCGCCCTCGCCCTCGGCCACCCCGGCGACCCCGCCGCGCTGCCCCCCGCCCTGCGCGAGCGCGAGGTTCCCAGCGGCCGCCGGCCCACCACCGACTTCGTCCACTTCCTGTAGGCACCCCTTTCCCGCCTCCGCCCCATCCAGAGGCATCCCATGACCGCCCAAGAGACCCAACACCCCCGCACCGTCCGCGCCGTCTTCGCCAGCCACCAGGGCACCGAGGGCGCCGGCTTCCCCATCACCCGCCCCTTCCCCACCCGCACCCTGCCCATGGTCGACCCGTTCCTGCTGCTCGACGAGATGGGCCCCTACGAGTTCGGCCCCGGCCAGGGCGTCGGCGCCCCCGACCACCCCCACCGCGGCTTCGAGACCGTGACGTACATGCTGGAGGGCCGCTTCGAGCACCGCGACAGCGCAGGCAACCACGGCATCCTCGGCCCCGGCGACGTCCAGTGGATGACCGCCGGCGCCGGCGTCGTCCACTCCGAGACCCCCGAGAAGGACTTCAACGCCGCCGGCGGCCGCCTGCACGGCCTCCAGCTGTGGGTCAACCTCCCCGCCGACCAGAAGATGATCGAACCCCGCTACCAGGACACCCCCGGCAGCGCCATCCCCGTCGTGGACCTCCCCGACGGCGCCGGCACCGTCAAGGTCATCGCCGGCGAGGCGGAGGGGGAGGGCGCCGTCATCGACACCCGCACCCCCATCCAGTACCTCCACTTCACCCTCCAGCCCGGCAAGCGCCACACGCAGGCCGTCCCCGCCGGCCACAACGGCTTCGTCTACACCCTCTCCGGCCGCGGCGCCGCCGCCGGCACCGACGTGCCACCCCAGCACCTCGGCATCCTCACCGACGGCGACCGCCTCGAACTCGCCGCCGGCGACGAACCCTGGAGCGTCCTGCTCATCACCGGCCGCCCCCTCGACGAACCCGTGGCCCGCTGGGGCCCCTTCGTCATGAACACGGAGGCCCAGGTCCAGCAGGCCCTCGACGACTTCCGCGCCGGCCGCCTGGGACGCATCCAGGCCCCCGAACGCCACCGCGTCCTCGTCGTCGCCAAGGAGGACGAACTGGACGCCCTCGTGGCCGGACTGCACGCCGCCGGCCACGACGTCCAGGGCACCAGCGACCCCGCCTCCGCCGAACGACGCATCCGCGCCGGCGTCGAGGCCGTCGTGCTGGCCGACCACCCCCACCGCCGCCGGCTCTCCATGCTCGCCACCAGCACCGGAAGCCACGTCCTCGACGCCCCCGACGCCGACGACGCGGCCGGCGCGGATCTGGACGCGCGGCTGCGGGCCCTGTGGGGTTGAAGTAGGGCCCCCGCCACTGGTGCGCCCATGGCCCGGGAGCACGCCCCCTCGCGCAGCCGCCGCATCCTCGCCGAGGCCGGCAAGACCCCCCTGCGCACGCTCCTGGACGAGGCGCGCGCCATCCAGGACCCCTCCTGGGCCGCCGTCACCCTCGCCAAGCTCGCCGCCCACCCCACCGCCGGCGCCCGCGACGCCCGCCGGGCCCGCGACGACGCCCGCGCCCTCCTGGCCAAGGTCGAGCGCCCCAGCCGCCTCGCCGAGATCGTCGGCGACCTGCTCCGACTCACGCCCCCCCGCGACCGCGTCCCGCTCCAGGCGGAGGTGCTGGAACGCCTCGACGCCCTGCCCGACGGCCAGTGGACCGACGCCGCCGTGCGCGCCGCCGCCCCCCACGTCGACGCCGCCGGCCGGCTGCGGCTGCTGGAGCGCGCCCTGCGCAACCGCGGCCTGGAGGTCGACGGCGCCAAGGCCGTCCTGCGCGCCGCCGCCCAGCGCGAGGTCCCCCGCCTCCGCCCCCTCCTG